>DAOLYL010000084.1:0-5230 GCA_035425765.1 Flavobacterium sp.
ACTACATTTTCTTTTCTGCGGCTTTCGGCTTTTTCTTTAATTACATAAAAATCATCCTGACGCGATTTCGATTTGGTCGTTCTCGCTTTTGGTTGTCTTCGCATCCAAGCCAATTCTTTCACAAACAAGTTTTGCGCTTTGTCTATCGATGAATTTTCCATTGCAATTCGCTCTTCTTTTTTCTGCAAATAATAGGAGTAATTTCCTTTATATGAATACAATTTTCCGTTATCAAGTTCGATAATTTCGTTACAAACTCGTTCCAAGAAAAATCTATCGTGCGTAACCATGAAAAGCGTGATGTTTTCCTTGGCAAAATAACTTTCCAACCATTCAATCATTTCTAAATCCAAATGGTTCGTTGGTTCATCCAAAATCAATAAATCCGGACGATTAATCAAAATAATAGCCAAAGACAAACGCTTTTTTTGTCCACCAGAAAGCGATTTTACCTTTAGTTTTAGATCTTCTAACTTAAGTTTAGACAAAATTTGCTTGAATTGCGTTTCAAAATCCCAAGCATTATGACGATCCATTTCATCAAAAGCCAATTGGTATTTTTCCTCATCTTCAGGATTTTCCAACGCTTTTTCATAACGTTCAATCACCTTCAAAACATCGTTATCACTAGCAAAAATACTTTCCTCAATCGTCAGTTCGTCTTGCAAATTATTATTCTGCGACAAAAACGCCATTTTAATACCTTTTCTAATGACAATTTGCCCAGTATCAGGTTCATCATCACCATTAATCATGCGCATAATTTGGGTTTTTCCCGAACCATTTTTGGCAATAAAAGCAATTTTTTGGTCTTTATTAATTCCAAACGAAAGGTCTTTAAACAACGTTCTTTCGCCAAACGATTTCGATATATTTTCTACAGAAAGGTAATTCATTTTAATTTGAAGATTTGAAAATGTGTTAATTTGAAAATTAACAGTTTTGCAAAAGTAGTACTTTAAATATTAATACCATTTTCAAATTTTCAAATTGTAACATTTTCAAATTAAGTTATATTTGCCCAATGCAACTATCCGTAATCATCCTTAATTATAACGTACGTTATTTTCTAGAACTCTGTGTTTTGAGTGTACAAAAAGCCATTCAGAATATCGATGCCGAGATTATTGTCGTTGACAATAATTCGTCTGACGATAGTTGTGCGATGATGGCAGCACGTTTTCCTAACGTCAAACTCATCGAAAACAAAACCAATTTTGGTTTTCCAAAAGGCAATAACATTGGCGTTGACCAAGCCAAAGGCGAATACATTTGCATTCTAAATCCCGATACCGTTGTCGCCGAAGATACATTTGAAAAAATTTTAAACTCGCAACTCGCAACTTTAAACTCGCAACTCGGAATAATCGGTTGCAAACTCATCGACGGAACAGGAAACTTCTTGCCCGAAAGCAAACGCGGCGTTCCAACACCTTGGGTTGCATTTACCAAAATCTTCGGATTGTATAAAATTTCAAACGTCTTTGGAAAATATTATGCGCAACATTTATCGGAAAATCAATCGGGAGAAGTTGATATTCTCGTTGGCGCATTTATGGTAATGAAACGAAGTTTATATCTCGAAATTGGTGGATTTGATGAAAATTGTTTCATGTATTCGGATGATATTGATTTGAGTTATATGGTCAAAAAATCGGGTAGAGAAAACTACTATTTTGCCGAAACTTCGGTTATACATTATAAAGGAGAAAGCACTGTTCGCGATGAAAAATACATGAAACGATTTCAAGAAGCGATGAATTTTTTCTATAAAAAACATTTTAAGAAGTCATTATTTTTCAGCGGATTTATGAAAATTGGTGCTTTTGTTTTTTCCAAAATCAAAAAATCACAACAAAAAAATAGAAGTAAAATAATAGATAATTACATTTTCTTCACAAAAAGCGAATTGCAATTACCTTTGGAAAAACCAGTTATTTATCAATCTAATCTTCTTGATTTTTCCTTAAATAAAAGTAAACATACCGAAATTATCTTTGATATTCAGTCGTTTTCGTTCAAAGAAATCATTGATTTTATGCAAAAACATAAAGCTACAACTATCACTTATAAAATGTATTTGCCACAGTCAAAAGTAATTATTGGCAGTAATCACGCAAACGATATAGGAGAAATTATAAATTTATCAAAAATTGCATAATTCGTAGTGTTTGCTCAAAACAATTAGTATTTTTGCATTCGAATTAAAAACACACAACTTTAGTTTATAGATATGGCAAAGTTTGAATTGAAATTACCTAAAATGGGTGAAAGTGTTGCTGAGGCAACAATTACGAATTGGCTAAAAAACGTTGGCGATAAAATCGAAATGGACGAAGCTGTACTTGAAATCGCTACGGATAAAGTAGATAGCGAAGTTCCAAGTGAAGTTTCTGGAGTTTTGGTAGAGCAACTTTTTGGTAAAGACGATGTCGTAAAAGTTGGTCAAACCATTGCAATTATCGAAACAGAAGGTGGAAGTGTTGAAGCACCAAAAACCGCTGATATTGCTGCACCAATTGTAGTAGAAGTTGAGAAAACTATTGAAACAGCAAAAGAAAGTGTTGCGCCAGCCGATTTTTCTGGAAGTGATAAATTCTTTTCTCCATTGGTAAAAAATATTGCTAAAGAAGAAGGTGTTTCTATTGCTGAATTGGAAAGTATTTCGGGTTCAGGTAAAGATGGACGTGTTACTAAAGAAGATATTTTAAGTTTTGTAAAAAATAGAACAAATCAGCCAGTTGTAGCTCAAGCGGTTACGCCAGTTGCTCAACCTGTTGTTCAGAACGTTCAATCTGCGACAACTTCTGCAGTACCTGTTTCAGTAAATGGTGGTGATGAAATCATTGAAATGGACAGAATGCGTAAGCTGATTTCTGGTTATATGGTTGCTTCGGTGCAAACTTCGGCTCACGTTCAATCGTTTATTGAAGTTGACGTTACTAATATTGTAAAATGGAGAGAAAAAGTTAAATCTGCTTTTGAAAAGCGTGAAGGCGAAAAACTGACGTTTACGCCAATTATGATGGAAGCAGTTGCAAAAGCTTTAAAGGATTTTCCAGGAATGAATATTTCAGTTGATGGCGATTATATCATTAAAAAGAAAAATATCAACCTTGGAATGGCTGCGGCTTTACCAAACGGAAATTTGATTGTTCCTGTTATTAAAAATGCGGATCAACTGAATTTAGTTGGAATGGCAAAAGCGGTAAACGATTTAGGAAATCGTGCGAAAGCTGGAAAATTAAAACCAGACGATACACAAGGCGGAACTTATACAGTTACCAATGTTGGAACTTTTGGTTCGGTATTTGGAACACCAATTATCAACCAACCACAAGTTGGAATTTTAGCGCTTGGAGCAATTAGAAAAGTTCCTGCAGTTATTGAAACTCCAGATGGTGATTTCATCGGAATTCGTCAAAAAATGTTCTTGTCACACAGTTATGATCATCGTGTTGTTGACGGTGCACTTGGCGGAAGTTTTGTAAAACGAGTAGCTGAGTATTTAGAAGCTTTTGATGTAAATAGAGAATATTAGAAATAAAAAATCCTTCGAAAGAAGGATTTTTTGTTATTATAAATCAATTTTTTTAAGTTCTTTATAATTATTGTTCAGTCTTCTGAGTAAGAAACCATAAAGTAGTTTATAAAATAACCAAAATAGAACTAAAAAGATGATTGTAAAAAAACTGAGCAAGCAAACAATTTTTATTATTGTTCCATAATTCTCATCGTGAGCAATTTTGTCTTTAATTAGTTCTAATTTTGGACTGCAATAGAACGCCATAATAAAACCTAATATCATGCTAACGAACATCATACCTAAGTTATACCAAACATAATTTTGAACTGTTTTTCTTGTTCTTAAAATATCTTGCATCAATTTTTTTGTTGAAGTTGTTGTAGATATTTTAATGTAATTAGTGTAGAAACTGTATAAAAACCATAAAATCACAGCGTAATTAATGTAATTAAGTATCTTTAGATAAATCATAAAATTTTCTACGTGCATGCTTTTTATATACTCATCGGTATTAAATGCTATACTAATTGTTACCCATAATAAAAACTCCAGCACACTGATAATTAAAATCCATTTCACACTTGATGATGAATTTTTATGTATCATTTTATAAATTTCTTTTTCAGAAACTTGTTCAAAAGACTGATTGTCACTTTGCCAAGCTTTTTTTAATAAATCCAACTCTTCCATAATCCTTAGGGATTTAATATTTTAATTAATTTTCCTTTAATTCTATTCATTTTTACTCTTGCATTCACTTCAGATATACCCAAAGTTTCGGCTATTTCAGTATAATCTTTATCTTCAAGATACATAAATACTAATGCTTTTTCAATGTCGTTCAATTGTTGAACTGCTTGGTACATAAGTTTTATTCGTTCTTCTTCTTCGAGATTATATTCATCTTGCACAAAAAAATGTTGCTGCGCTTCATAACTTACTGTACTAACAGAACGCTTATTTTTTCGATATAAAGTAATTGCAGTATTTAATGCAACTCGATATGCCCATGTAGAAAATTTAGATTCGCCTCTAAATTTTGGAAATGCCTTCCATAACTGAATCGTTATTTCTTGGAACAAATCATTATGAGCATCAGAATCAGTAGTATATAATCGACAAATTTTGTGGACTATATTCTGATTTTGCTTCAGTTGCTTTACAAATGATTGCTCTAGCGTTTCGCTCATAGTAGGTTAGTGTCAACTTGTATTGAAATGTTACACATTGCAAAGCTACATTTTTTTAAAATTCTAAAACAATCTAAATCATATCCTATTACTTATCTTTGCAACTTAAAAATTATATAAATTACATATTTCAGATGGATATAGGAGTTTTCAATACGTTAACAATTGCTCGTTTAACCAAAGTTGGTCTTTTTTTAACTGATGGAAAAGACGATGTTTTATTACCATTAAAATATGTTCCAAAAGTTTATGAAATAGGAGAAGAGATAGCTGTTTTTGTCTATCTTGATCACGAAGAACGAATAGTAGCGACAACTTTACAACCTTATGTAACTGTTGATGATTTTGCTTTTTTGCGAGTAAATTATACTAATAGTTTTGGTGCTTTTCTTGATTGGGGTTTAGAAAAAGATTTATTTGTTCCATTCAAAGAACAAGCGCGACCAATGGAAAAAGGAAAACGTTATTTGGTTTATGCTTATCTTGACGAAAAATCCAATAGAATTGTAGCTTC
>DAOLYL010000084.1:5330-9964 GCA_035425765.1 Flavobacterium sp.
GAACTTAGAGCTAGTAGAGGTTTTCTTCGTTTAACCGATGACAGTCATCCAGAAGACATCAAAACGGTTTTGAAAATGAGTAAAAAAACATTCAAAAAAGCAATTGGTTCACTTTATAAAGAAAAGAAAATCGAAATCAAACCTGATGGAATTTATCTTGTCAAAGAATAATGTGTTTCAGCCAATTTTAAAGTTTCATAAGTCTTTGTTGTATAAACGTTTGAAAGACAAATAATCGTTACCGTATCTTTTTTCATTGGAACAAATGACGATGTATTTCCGTGCCACCATCCATTGTGAAACCAAAGATTTTCTCCATTTGGAAGTTGTTTCATTCTCATTCCCAAGCCATAATCTTTTTTATACTTTAGCATATATGGACTGTAGCTAGTATAAACTTCTTTTAATGTTTCTGGCTTTATAAAATCAGGAGAATAGGTTGCCAAATCAAATTTGACTAAATCTCTAGCGGTTGAATAAATATTCTTGTCACCATTCAAATTATCAAATTGATCCCAAGGATTTAAACCTCCTTTTCTGTAGGACAACGAAACAGTATCTTTATCTCTAAAATAATCAAAAACAAAAGTATTCTTCATTCCTAATGGCTTGAAAATAAGTTCTTTCATTGCTTTTTCATATTTCAATCCAGTTGCTTTTTCGATTATCAAAGCCAAAATTATATAATTGGTATTGCAATAATCAAAACGAGTATCGTGTGGTGTAAGTAATTTGAATTTGTGTTTTACTATTAAATCTAAAATATCTTGATTGCTCACTATTTTTTTTCTATTCCAACCTTTTTTTAATAGTTCTGGAAAACGGGAATAATGCTGCAAACCACTTCTGTGATTAAGCAAAGTGCGAATAGTTGTGCTTTTGTATGGAAAACTTGGTAGCCAATCAGTAACTTTTTGGTCCAGCATAATATTGTCATTGTCAACTAATTTTAGAATAGCTGTTGCAGTTAAAACTTTACTAACCGAAGCTAAATGCAACGGAGTGTTGACCGTAATTAATTCTTTTGTTCTTTGGTTTGCAAAACCTTGGTATTTTTCACTGATAATCTTCCCGTTTTTTGTCACAATAAAACTGCCGCTAAAACCATAAGTTCCAATAAATTTATTGTAGAAAGAATCAGTTTTTATTTTTTTTTCTAAAAGATATTCGTCGGAAACTTTGTTGAATTTTATTGGAAATGGTATCGAAATTTGAGTACTATCATTATTTACATAACCATAGTCTTCTTGTTCTTGCATTGATTTTGGCGAAGAAAGAAAGAGTAGAAAAAAAGAAAAAAAAGTAGTCAATAAAATTTTCATGTGCAAAAATCAGTCGAAATTCAAAAAATAAAAAATAACCTTTCGAGGTTTTGCAATACTACTACTTTTTGATGTAAATAGAAATCTTTATTTTCAATTTTAGAGAATTTTTAGCATAAAAAAACCGCTTCGTTTTTAATTGGAAGCGGTTAAAATTATGTCATGGCGAGACTAATCAATTTTTACTTTTATTGGGAGAACATATTCAGTTCTGACTTTATTTCCGTTTTTAATTCCAGCAGTCCATTTTGTTTTTAGCGATTTTAAAACTCGTATAGCTTCTTTATCCAAACCATAACCAGGATTTCTAATTACTTTGATATCGGTCATGCTACCATCTTTTTCGATTACAAATGCCACAAGAACCGAAATCATTGTGCCAGCGTTCAAATGTTCAGGTTTATCAAAATTATTCCCAACATATTGATAGAATTTTTCCATTCCACCTGGAAAAGCTGGAAGTTTATCAAGTTCAACAGGAGTATAAGACTCTTTTGTTTCTCCACTATTAGAAGTTCCAACCGTAGCTGTCGCAGTTTGACCAGTTCCATCTGGAGTTCCATTTCCCGAACCTATATCAGTTGATGGTTGTTCTGTTGTTAAGTTATCATTTGTTGGAACATCAACAGCAACTTCAGTTCTGTCAACAACCATATTAGATAAATTAGTTGGCTCGGTTTGAGTTGCTGGCGTCTTTTCAGCAGGTAACTTTTTTAAAGCTTCTTTTTCTGTTTCAGGAATAGTAAAGTTGGTGACTTTAATAATATAGTCATCTGGAAAAGTTGGAGCAGGTTCTATTTCTGACTTTGATAAAAAACTCGAAAAGATAAAAATGGAACTTGCTCCACCAACAATTAAAATTCCGTAAAAAAGTGCTAACAACGAAACTTTAGAGTTTTCTTTGCGTAATTGGTAAGCACCATATTCTTGGTTTTTACCTTCAAAAACTAGATCAATCCAGTTTTTTTCATAGATACTAACATTTGACATAATAAATAGTTTTTAAGTTAAGTATCAATTTTACATAAGCAATAGTATTTTAACAGATAACGTAAATACTACTTAAAATATTGTGTAAAACTTTAACTTTTTTTAAAACTATTTATTTTCGATAATTTCTGCCAGTAGTTTTTTGGCACGTAAGAGTTTGATTTTTACATTGCTCAAAGGTTCATTGAGTTGTTCGGCAATTTCTTGATAACTCAATTCTTGAAAATAGCGCAGCTGTATAACCTCTTGATAATGAGGTTTTAATTCTTTGATGAATTGCAATAAACGGGATAAGTTTTGTTCTGTAATTAATTCATCTTCAGCCGAAGGAGAACTATCAGCAATGTTATAAGCTTGTTGGTCTTCTTCGTCAGTGATTTCTACAAAAAGTGTCGATTTTTTTTTGCGTAGCATGTCAATGTGTACATTTTTTGCAATAGCAATCAACCAAGTATTAAATTGAAATTCAGGATTGTATGTTGCTATTTTGTCAAATGCTTTGGAGAAAGTTTCTATCGTAATATCTTCGGCATCTGTTTCATTTTCAGTGCGTTTAAGCATAAAACCATATACTTCATTCCAATAATGGTCGAGTAGAAAAGTGAAAGCAACTTGATCACCTTTTTTTGCTTTTTCGATGTGTGATTTTATTTCCAATGTACTGGTTTCTTGAATGTATTTGAAATAAAAACATTCAATTGGTTAAAAATTAATACCATTTCAATTATTGGAAACCAATAGATTACGTCTTTTTCTTTTAATTTTCCTGCCGCAAAACCCATTGTTGTCCAAGTGAATAAGTATCTAAAACCTATCAAACTTAGTACCACAATCCATTGGTATTGAAATAATAATAAAATTATCGGTAAAAGCAGGAAGAACAATTGCGAAATATAAAATAATCCTAATTGGGTTTTGTCAAATCCTTTATAATGTCCAGCTGTAGAAACGTGTCTTCTTTTTTGGATGAACCATTCTTTGAAAGAAGTTTTTGGTTTTGAATAAGTGAAACTATCGGGTAAATAACAAATAGTTGTGTTCGACTTATCAGCTGCTTGATTAATAAATAAATCGTCATCACCTGAACGGATTTTCATGTGGTCAATAAATCCGTTGGTTTTAAAAAATTCGTCTCTTTTATAAGCCATATTTCTACCAACTCCAGTATAGGGTTTTCCAAATTTTGCCCAAGCAAACATTTGTGTAGCAGATAATAAGGTTTCAAATCGTATTAATTTATTTAGAAAAGAACCAGCAATTTTTTCGTAAGCACCATAACCTAAAACAATGTTTTTTTGTTTGGTGAATTGCGAACTCATTTTCGTAATCCAATCTTTTGATGTAGGATAACAATCGGCATCAGTAAATAGTAAATATTCGTATTTTGCGGCTTTAATTCCAAGTGTTAGCGCAAACTTTTTGTTTCCCCAAAAAGCTTCATTGTTCTCGACTTTTACCAATTTTATATTGGAATATTGTTTTTCAAAAGCTTCAAATATATCTAATGTTCCATCGCTAGAAGCGTCGTCAATTAAAACAATTTCAAAATGAGGATAGTTTTGTTCTGCTAAAAGAGGAATAAAATTTTGCACATTTTCTTCTTCATTTTTTGCACAGACAATTACCGAAATTGGAATTTTTTTTGGTGTTTCATTTTGCAGTTTTGCAAACGAAAATTTTCCAAAAACAATTACGTAATAGAAAAATTGAATAACAATTATGGCAATGAATAAACAGAAAATAAGTAATAACATAATGGCTTTATTGTCTTTTTAAAACGAGTGCAAATGTAGTTATTCTACAGCCAATTATCAAAGGAAATTTAACAAATAACTATCTATTTTTTTTCATCTCATTTGCAATGGCAATTGCCTGACTATCATTAGTTTTTTCTAACTCTGAAATGATGTTTTTATAGTTTTTGTCATCTCTATTTTGAGATAATTTCTTTTGCGCTTCGATGTTTGTAATTTCTATTTCAAATGAAACAATTCCTCGAGCTTCACGCATTGTTTTTTCGGAAAGATCTTCAATTCGAATGGGTTTTTCTGATTTTGCTTCGTATTTATTAACCAGTTTTTTCAAACTTTCGATGCTTTCTTCAAAAGAATGCAAACGAATTTTTCCATAAACATGAACAGCGAGATAATTCCAAGTTGGAACATTTTCATGATCATACCACGAAGAAGAAATATAAGAATGCGAACCGCTGAAAATAGCCAAAACTTCATCATTTTGCTTAAAACTTTCGGCTTGCGGATTTAGTTTAGAAATATGACCAATCAGGATTTGCTTGCCATCTGAATTTGTTCCCAAAATCAA
>DAOLYL010000085.1:0-9957 GCA_035425765.1 Flavobacterium sp.
CTATAGGCATCAGGATAGAAACAATCAGCAGTGAAGTGTAGACGTTTAGTGTTGATTTTAGTTCTTTTGGTGTTTTGTTGGAGTATAGTTTATCTAACATGGTTTGTGAATGAATAGTTGTCTATACTTTTCCTTTATGATTTGGATCAAAATCTACCATCCATTCTATTCCATATTTGTCTCTGAACATTCCAAAATAAGAACCCCAAGGGCTTTCTTCGATGGGCATTTCTATTTGTCCGCCGGCAGATAGTTCGTAGAATAGTTTTTCTGCTTCTTCTTTGGTTTCTGCGCTGATTGCTATTTTGCTTCTGTTTTCGTTTTCGTTAGTTTTTCCTAATATTTCGGGAACGTCGTTAGCCATTAAAACGTTTTTGCCGATAGGTAGTGCTATGTGCATTATTTTTTCTGCTTCGTGGTCTGCAACAGGAAATTCTGGGCTTGCTAGGTCTTTGAAGCGCATGATTTTTGCAAATTCTCCACCAAATACTGATTTGTAGAACGTAAAAGCTTCTTCGGCATTTCCGTTGAAGTTAATGTGAGGATTGATTAGTGCCATGGTTTTATTTTTTTATAATTTTTTTACTTATAAATGTCTTGGTTGTCAAATTATAAATATTTAGAAAGTAAACTCCTGTTTGAAAATTATTTAAATCTAATTTCACATTACCATCGGGATATAGATTATTTTTTTCAAGGATATTTTTTCCATCTAGAGAGACTAATTTGATGGTATAGTGGTTGCCATTAATTAGTCCTGAAATGTTTAGTTCATTCTCTTGATTTACAGGATTTGGATATGCTTTAATGTTTTTAGTTTCTATAAAATAATCTGATGTTGATAATAAAAAATGCGATAGTGCATTGTTTGCATTTAATCTACCATGACCATAATATTGATCCCAACCACTAGTATCTAAACTATTGCCAACCATGTCTTGTGATGTTTCTTGCAATACTTGTCGAATTTGAGTAACTGTTAAATTTGGATTTACGGATAGCAGTAAAGAAATAACACCTGCAACATGAGGAGCTGCTTGTGAAGTTCCACCCCAATAAGTGTTGTAGTTTGTGTTAGACGTATAACTTAAGCCAAATATATAATTACCTGGTGCAACGAAATCAATTTCAGTTCCAAAATTGCTACCACTTGTTGCACTCCAAAAAAAAGGTACGGTTCTAACATCATTTGGGTTAGTGGAACCAACGGCAATTGCATTATTATACTTTGCAGGATATTGAATTGTTGAATTTTGATTGCCTGTTGATACTACAATGCTAACGTTATTAGTATGCGCATAATTTATTGCATCTTCAAGTAATGTTGATGGAGAATTTCCGCCAACAGACATGTTTATTACTTTTGCACCATTATCTACTGCATAATAAATTCCATCAGCCCACCAGGTATAAAATCCAGAATTGTTATTGTCTAAAATTTTAACAGGCATAACTTTTGAATTCCAGTTTACACCTGCATATCCAATAGAGTTATTTCCTTTTGCTAAAGCAATGCCTGCAACATTGGTTCCGTGTCCTTGGTCATCAGTTGGATTTGTGTCATTGTTTGCATAATCATAGCCAGCAACTATTCTGCCTGAAAATTCAGGATGATCTAACTTTAATCCTGAGTCTAATATTGCTACTATTAGATTTGGATCGCCTTGTGTTATATCCCAAGCTAAATCAGAATCAATGTCGGCATCTGTTGTAGCTGTTGAAAGAGAAAAAGTGCCGTTGTTTTGATGTGACCATTGATTGTTTGAAAAAAAAGGATCATTGGGATTAGTTTGCATCATGCCATGTCCTTTGCCTATATAGTTTGGTTCAGCATATCTAAACAATCCGGTGTTTTTATATAGTTGTATTGCTTTTATAACATCAATAGCATGCTTGAATTTTAATATAAAAGTTTTTCCTTGTTTCTTATTTCCAATAAGATTGAACGATTCTAAATTTAAAGAGTCGTTAAGCTGTTTTAGTTTATCGTCTTTTTTAAATGTTTTGATATTTTTTTTAGCTCTTTTTGAATTGAATTCTACAATTACTTCGTTATTAGAAAATTCTAACTCTTGACTGTAACTAAATGTTGTTAAGAAGAGTATAAAAATAGTTAGTTTTAATTTCATTATTTTAATGTTTTCTATTAGTATTGGTTATAACTTGCATCTATCGGCTAGTATATAGCGTGTTATCAAATATAAGTATTTATTTTAATTGTGAGTTGTGAATGGTGAATTGTGAGTTTTTGCTGTTGATGTGGTTAGATGTTTGCGTTCCTGCAGGTTTTTTGATTTATAGATTGTTTGTTGTTGCTCAAAGTCAGGAGACTTTTATAGTGGTTTGCTATAAATCAAAAGATTTTTCTATCGTCCAAGGGATTTCTACAAAGAATTCAACTAGAACAAGGTCTTTGGTGTTTTTAAAAAAGGTAGAACCTGTGTTTTTAGAAAACCCAATGCTAAAGGTGTCGTTTATCTGTGTTTTGCGTATGCTAGAGGTAAAGTTTCCTTTGAAGTGAAACCAAGCACTATAGAGATGCAAATCATTATTTTGTTTACCAAGATAGGTGTTTTCACATTCTTTGTTAGCGTCAATTCCTAGTGCGTCAAAAAGGGTTTTGATTTCATCGGGTAGCATCGTTTTGCGGCAATTTACAAAGTTTATAAACGCATCGCTTAAATCGTTATCTGCCTTGCCGGCGGCTACTTTGTTATATACGCTTTTAGTAGCATCACTATCTACAACTAACTCCCATTCTCTGAATTGTATTGTTTTCATTTTTCTTCAAATCTAAAAAAGTTAACGTACTGGCAGTCGTTTTGACCTGCAAAACCAAATATAAATAAATATTTTAGTAATTCTAAAACCAATTATTAATTTCTTACTAAAAAAAGAGTTATTGTTTTTTTAATGATAGTTTAAAATAATAAAGCACGGAGTAAAAAAATAGCTGTGACGTAAAAATTGTCACCGCGTTCCACCAAAAATGCACCGCATTCCACCAAAAATGCACCGAGTTCCACCAAAATTGCACCGCGTTCCACCAATGCGTCAACGCGTTCCACTAAAAATGCACCGCGTTTGAGTTATTCAGTAACGGTGCATTTTATTTTAGATAGAGTAACGCAATAGATTTTTAAGTGTTTTTTACTGCGGTTTGCTGTGGTACAATTTAATTTAAAGAGATAAAACATAGATTTAACTTTTATCCAATAAAAAATCCCGCTTTGTTTTGCAACGCCGCGAGATTTCTTCATCAAAAACCAACCAACCTAAACTTAATCTAAACCTAACCTATTTTTTATCGTCATCATCGGCTATTCGTGCCTTGGTGCCATCGTGTCTGTAGTAGTAATAGTTGTCATCTGCATCATCGTTAGCTGCATAAGCATCGTTCGTACTGTAGTTATTGTTATAAGTGTAAACAAACCCTTGGTTTCTAGTGTTTTTCACTGTTCCGTAAGTGCTAACAATGTCGCCTCTGCGGTTATAAACCAGTTTCATTCCACCAATTTGTGTTAAACCTACTCGGTTATAACGCATATAAACCGTTCCAATTCTGTTTACTCTATCGTTACTATCATAGTTGATAAACGTGTTACCAACGCGGCGAACTCTACCAAAACTATCGTGTTCTATTCGAGTACCATAGTTTACTGGTCGTCTTGCAGCAGTTGCTACTCGTTTTCCAGCCGTTCTATAGAAATAATCACCTTGACTGTCTTGTGGACGTGTGTTAAAATCAAAGTCGCCATTGGCAAATACAAAAAACTCAATGCCGCGTTCTATAAATGAGATTGGCTCATCAAAGTTGTGTCTCATTCTGTTCTCTGTTGAAGTAATTGTTACTTCGGTTGCGTTTAAAAATGTTGTTGTCATCAAAACGCTTGCTACTAAAAGGGTAATTTTTTTCATGATTGTAAAATTTATGCGTTTTGCTTACTCTTTCGATTTTCAGCTTCTTCGAACAGAAATTGTTTCCGTTGTATAGCTTATTTCAATTGCTGTGCCAAAGTCATTAGTTATATTCTTAAGGTTTGATTAAGAGAAGATAACGCATTGATAGGTAGAATGATACGGCTGTGCTTGTTTGTCTAAAAATAGTATTTAGCAACTGTTTATCTTTTGATATTATGTTTTTTTATTACATTTGAAAAAAATTGTTTTGCCCAAAAATGAAAAACCTGCTGCTTACAATTGCGTTGCTGCTAACCTCACTGGCTAGTACTGCTCAAGTTTATACCGAACAATATGCCACGATTGTAAACCAAGTTTCAGCAACCAACATACTCAACAACCTTACCGAATTTGAAAACTTGGGCGTAAAAAGACGTGGTACAACACCGTTGCAAAACACTTTAAATTGGCTTAAAGCCGAATACCTTTCGTATGGTTATACAACGGCTCAAATGCAAGAATATAGCTTTACGAATGGTTCAACAACCGGAAAGAACTTAGTAATAACCAAAGTAGGAACACTATATCCAGATACGTTTGTTATCATCTGCGGACATTATGATACCATTACTGGCAAAGGAACAAACGATAACGGAAGCGGTGTAGTCACTATATTTGAAGTAGCAAGATTGTTGCAAAACATTCCAACGGAATATTCTATAAAATTCATCAATTTTAGTGGCGAAGAAGACGGATTGGTTGGCAGTCAGCATTTTGTTTCAACAGTAGTAAATGCTACAACTCCAAAAATGGATATTAAATTGGTTTTCAACATAGATGAAGTAGGCGGAAGAGCTGGATTTACTAACGATACCATCACTTGCGAACGCGATACAGGAAGTCCAACGTCTAACAATGCCGCATCGAATACCATCACCAACCAACTGATGACGTGTGTTGAGTTGTATTCGCCATTGAATACTTTTCTGTCTTATACTTATGCCTCAGATTATATGCCGTTTGAAGAAAACAACGAAATTATCACGGGTTTTTTTGAAACGAACGAAACACCACATCGCCACACAGCAACAGATTTGCTAATAAACATGGATCCAGAATATGTATATAACATTGCCAAAGCTGCTACTGGTGCTATGCTTCATTTTGCCGTTGCCAGCACAAGTAGTTTAGACAATCAAAACTTTATAAAAGACCATCAGATTAGTTTCTATCCTAATCCTGCAAAGGAGTTTTTAAACATTAACTTAGGCAACCTGACTTTGGATAAAGTTAGTTTTACTCTGGTAGATATAAATGGTAGAAATGTAATAGCAACCCAATTGAATACGCAAAACCAACTCGAAAGAATTTCGGTAGCAAGTATTCCAAAAGGTATTTATCTAGCCGTTATTGAAACGGATAGTAAACGAATTACGAAGAAGGTTGTGATTGATTAAATTATAATTTCTCCTTCAAATAACTTCCTGTTAATGACTTTTTGTTTTTAACGATTTCTTCTGGAGTTCCAACGGCAAGGAGTTGTCCGCCATTTTCACCACCTTCTGGACCTAAGTCAATAATCCAATCGGCACATTTGATTAAATCTAAATTGTGCTCAATAACAATTATCGAATGTCCTTTATCAATCAACGCGTCGAAAGAAGCCAATAGTTTTTTGATGTCATGAAAATGCAAACCCGTTGTAGGTTCGTCAAAGATGAATAGTGCTTTGTCTTTCGTTACGCCTTTTACCAGGAACGAAGCTAGTTTTATACGCTGTGCTTCACCACCAGAAAGCGTAGAAGAAGATTGTCCTAATTGAACATAACCCAATCCAACATCTTGCAATGGTTGTAGTTTTTGAGTGATTTTATTTTGTTTGTGTTCAGAGAAGAAAGCAATAGCTTCATCAACCGTCATGGTTAGAATGTTGTCAATGTTTTTGCCTTCAAAAGTTACTTCCAATACTTCTTTCTTAAAACGTTTTCCAGCACAAGTTTCGCAAGGCAGTTCAACATCAGCCATGAAAACCATTTCTACATTGATAGAACCATCACCTTTGCAGGTTTCGCATCGTCCGCCATCAACGTTAAAAGAAAAATGTTTGGCTTGATAACCTCTGATTTTGGATAATTTCTCTTTGGCATATAAATCTCTGATTTCGTCATAAGCTTTGATATACGTCACAGGATTAGAGCGAGAACTTCTTCCAATTGGGTTTTGATCTACGTATTCAATGTGTTTAATATGTGAAAAACTTCCAGTCATTTCAGAGAATTGTCCAGCTTTATCACCAACACCTTGAAGTTTCTTTTGCATCGCCGGAAAAACAATTTTTTTGACCAACGTACTTTTTCCACTACCCGAAACACCAGTGATTACAGTTAAACTCTCTAAAGGAAAAGCAACATCAACATTTTGAAGGTTATTTTCTCTTGCGCCTTTTATTTCGATGAAATTATTGGACTTTCTTCGTTTTTTAGGTACGGAAATCTCCATTTCGCCATTCAAATATTTTGCAGTGAGCGAATCGGATTTTAGAATTTCTTCAAAAGTTCCTTCGGCAACTAAATTTCCACCATGAGTTCCAGCTTCTGGTCCAATATCTATTATTCTATCGGCAGCTTTCATAATATCTTCGTCATGTTCAACCACAATAACGGTGTTGCCTAAATCGCGAAGATTTTTAAGCACTTTTATCAATCGTTCGGTGTCTTTTGGATGTAAACCAATACTAGGTTCATCCAAAATATACATCGAACCAACTAGCGAACTTCCTAGCGAAGTTGCGAGATTAATTCGTTGCGATTCGCCTCCAGAAAGCGAAGCCGAATTTCGGTTTAAAGTTAAATAATCCAAACCAACATCACTTAAAAACGCCAAACGGCTGTTGATTTCGATAAGCAAACGTTTAGCAACTTTAAAATCATATTCTGAAAGCTCTATTTCTTTAAAAAAGGGAATTAATCTTTTAATTGGTAAATCAACCAATTCTGAAATGGTTTTGTCAGCTATCTTAACATAGTTGGTTTCCGTTCGCAGTCGTTTTCCTTTGCAATTAGTGCATTTTGTTTTTCCACGATAGCGAGAAAGCATTACGCGGTTTTGGATTTTATAATTTTTTTCTTCGAGTTCGCTAAAAAAAGCATCCAAACCAGTGAAATACTTATTTCCATCCCAAATAAGTTGTTTTTGTTCGGCAGTAAGTTCAAAATAGGGTTTGTGAATTGGGAAATCAAATTTATAGGCATTGTTAACTAACAAATCGCGATACCAACTCATGCTCTCGCCACGCCAAGGAAAAATAGCGTTTTCAAAAATAGAAAGTGCTGTATTTGGAATAACCAGTTCGCTGTCGATACCAATTATATTTCCATAACCTTCGCAAACAGTACATGCGCCATAAGGATTGTTAAAACTAAAAAGATGTACATTAGGTTCTAAGAAAGTCAATCCGTCGAGTTCAAAGTTTGAACTAAATTCTATTCTTTTGTTAGTATCTAGCTCTTGTAGAAAACAAACTCCTTTACCTTCAAAGAAAGCCGTTTGTATTGCATCCGCCAATCGATTATAGAATTCTTCTTCAACTGAAGTGTCAGGATTAACAACAATTCTATCAATAATTAGCAAAATATCTTTGTTATCTAAAGAATGTTCGTCAATTTGGTCTAAACGAACCATTTCATTACCCACTAAAATTCGAGCAAAACCTTGTTGCAATAAAACTTTGAGTTTGTCTTCTAGTTTTCTACCTTTTTCAAGATGAATAGGAGCGAGAAGAAGCCATTTGCTGTTTAGTTCAAATGTTTTTACTTCTTTAACCACATCGGAAACAGTATCCTTTTTTACTTCTTTCCCCGAAACAGGTGAGATGGTTCTGCCAATACGCGCAAAAAGTAATTTTAAATAATCATAAATCTCTGTAGATGTTCCAACAGTTGAGCGCGCGTTGGTTGTGTTTACTTTTTGTTCAATAGCTATTGCAGGAGCAATTCCTTTGATGTATTCTACTTTAGGTTTGTCTAAACGACCAAGAAATTGTCTTGCATAGGAAGACAAACTTTCAACATAGCGTCGTTGTCCTTCGGCATATAAAGTGTCAAATGCCAAGCTCGATTTTCCAGAACCAGATAATCCAGTTATGACCACTAATTTATTTCGCGGAATAGCAACATCTAAATTTTTTAAATTATGGATTTGAGCACCTTTAATTAATATATTCTTCTTTGTGTCAAGATTTGAAAAATCAGTTACTATCATGGCGTTATTTTATTGTTTGCAAAGATAACTAATCTAACGCATGAGATTAATGGATGTTGTAATCATTTTTTATTTTTTAGCTGGTAAAGAAATCGATATAGTTAATCTATTATGTTAAAAATAACTATACATTAGCTATACATAATACATTATTGTTTTTTTGTTTTTAAATTAAATTTTTGTATAAATCAATTGTAAATCAGTTATTAATGTAATAAATACATCTTTTTTAAAGGTTAACAAGGAGCGTTTTCTACTGGTTATAACTATTCCTTTGAAACGCTTGGAAACGATGTGAAAATTACTTTTGAAATGTTAGATACAGGAAGAGTAGGAGTTGTTGCCTTTCTCTGGAGACAAAATCCATTCACAGAATATCAAATGACTAACGTTTCAGGAAATATTTATACCTACACCATAACAGGGCAAACCATTGGTTCACCCATAAATTATGCTGTTAAATTTGCTTATGCTGGCGGATTGTCTGTGACAAAATATTTTTCATATGTAGTTGGAACTAATTGTAATCTAGATACTAATTCATATTCTCAAAAGCAACTTTTTTATCCAAATCCAATTGAAGATGTGCTAAATTTCGATTTGTCTGAAGCAGAGAATGTTGTTGAAATTAAAGATGGTTTTGGTAAGCAATTAATCAAGATGGTAGTTGGCTCTTCTCATCAATTAGATGTTAGCGATTTAAAAACGGGTATTTATTTCTTGCAAATAAAAAATGCTAATGGAACTCAAAATTCAAAAATTCTAAAAAAATAACTGATAAGAAGATTGTCTTTATTTTGAGCTATTTATTGCTTTTTCTCAATTGAAAGTTACTTTCAATATATTTTATTTTTTCATTTAAATGTTAATTTTACGATTTTACTTGTTTATTAAATTAAAATTATGTTAAATTTGACTATTAATTAATCTCAAAAAACGATTACGCCTATTGTATTAAAATTACTTTTTAGAAAAAATAAGTTTCTCAACCCTTATTAAAAGGTAATTTTATGGCTAAATCACAAACTCCTGACTCTTTATTAGTCAATATGTATATTTCTGGTGACGAAAATGCATTGGCTACGCTTGTTAAAAGACATCAATCTAGACTTTATGGCTTTATCTATTCCAAAGTTGGAGATAGAGACAAAGCAGATGATTTTTTTCAAGAAACATTTGTTATAGTAATTAAAAGAATAAAATCAAAAGAATATTATAATGAGAAAGGAAAATTTTTACCTTGGGTTATGCGTATTGCTAATAATTTAATTGTTGATAGTTATAGGAAAAATAGCAAAATTAGAATGTATCGTGATACAGAAGAATTCCCTATTGTCTCTATGATTAGAGATACAACACCAAGTATAGAATCAAATATAATTAGTGATCAGATATATGCTGATATGCTAAAAGTGATTGAATTACTTCCTGAAGATCAAAAGCAAGTATTATTAATGCGTTATTTTCAAGATATGACTTTCAAAGAAATTTCTGAAGTTACTAATGTTAGTATGAATACTTCTTTGGGGAGAATGCGTTATGCAATCAATAACATGAGAAAAATAATTGAAAAAAATAAAATTTATTTAACAGCTTAAACAATATTTTAAAAAGTTTTGCGTTATCTATATAAATCATTTTATATAATATGGCAAAACTCTACTCTAAAAAAAGATTAGCATCCTCAAAAATGTTACCAAAAAAAGAAACAATAAATTTTATTCTACAATACTCAAAGGCGTTGCGTATTGTAAAGTTTGGTAATATGAACTTCGAATCCATTGCTAATTAAGAAAA
>DAOLYL010000086.1:0-5847 GCA_035425765.1 Flavobacterium sp.
AAACCTTTACCCGACGATCAATTAGTTGAAATTTTAAAAGAAAAAGGTTATCCAATTGCTCGAAGAACTATAGCAAAATATAGAGATTTACTCGATATTCCTGTGGCGAGAATGAGAAAGAAAATTTAATTTCAACGAAATTTTTTTTTGCTTTTTGTAAACGATATTGTTCTCAATTCGTTTGATACTCCATCGATTTGAATTTCTGCAAAAACGTTGTTTTCTTTTTGAAAAAAACGAAATGTATAGTTATGTTTATCATTTCTATTGCTTTTAAAATGTCTAAAATAAGCATACAAACTATCTTTGTAATTGAAATGCCAATCGTTTTCTCCGTATTCATTTGGAACATTGTAAATTGCTTTCCCATCATAAATAACTTTTCGCTTAACATCACTTCCTAAAATTTGAATTTCAATTTCGAAATCTTCCTTTTTTAACGGATTTGAGAAATCAAGTTCTATCTCATTTTTACTTGTACAAGCAAATAAAAACAAAGTAGTTGTTAGTAATAATAGTTTAAAAATTTTCATCTTTCAAATGTTAATCCAAACAAATCTAACAAACTTGCTTCATAAACTTTTAATGAATTCATATATTTGTCTAAAATAACTCATTTTGAAAAAAATCCTTCCCTTTTTTTCATATCTCTTCCATCCTATTTTTATTCCGCTTTTTGGAACTTTTTTTTATGTTCTAATAAATGATTCATATTTTTCGTTTTACCAACATTTAGTACTTTTTATCCAAATCATAATTATTACTATTTTACTTCCGGTAGCATTTTTTTATTTACTTAGAACCTTTGGAAAGGTAGATAACATCATGCTTTCTGATATTTCGCAACGAAAAATTCCATTGTTATTACAAATCATGTTGCTTTCGATTTTGATTGTAAAAAGCATCACAATCGATAAATTTCCTGAACTTTTTTACTTCTTATTTGGTGGATTGTTAAGTGCGATTTTTGCTTTTGGACTACTTTTTCTTAAAGTAAAATCAAGTATTCACATGATTGGAATGAGTGCGCTAACCGTTTTCATTATTGGTTTGAGTATTCATTCTCAAATCAATATTATTAATACGGTGATGTTTTTTGTGGTTATGAACGGTTTTGTTGCTTCATCTCGACTAGAAATGAAAGCACATAGTAAAAAAGAATTACTGATTGGTTTTCTTTGTGGAATTATTCCCCAGCTGGTTTTACTCTATTTTTGGTTATAGAATATAAAACATGAGACCAAAATGAAGCGCACTAATATCCAACGCTTCACCATCAATTTTTGCAGATGATTTAAACAACGGATTTAGACCATAATACGCATACAAATTAACGGTATTCCAACCTACAGAAAGGTACGTTCCATATTGAATTTGGTTTAAATCTTTATTATTGGAAATCTTTCTATCTCCAATAGTTGATTCAATTTTGTATTGGTCATAAAACAAATAACTAAATTTAAATCCTGCATAAACTCTCCAAAATTTATAATTTTCTGGTGTTGAGTTTCGCCATCTAAACTCTATAGGTAAATCAACCGTATGAAAAGAAAATCGGTCTTTGGAATAGGAAACGCCATCTGCTTCTGGAAATATAGCATACGTGTAATCTTTACCAATTTCTTCTATCATTAAATTTTGATTATAGGTGTTTAGAGAATATCCAATTCCAACAGCAACTGCAATCGTTCTGTCTTTATTTATTGGCATATCTCTCAGAAATCCTAAACTAATTCCTGGTGAAAATTTATTTTGCTTAAAACCGTCTGGTTGATTTAGTAACGTGCAATAAGATACATTAAAATAAAATTGGTCTTCGCGATAAAGTGAATCAACTGCATCAAAATCTACTTCTTTTTGTTGCGCAGACATACTCATAACCAAAAAGAAGATTATAAAAAATAAATTGGTATTCTTTGAAAAAAATCGATGATTTCTCATAGACATAAACCAGTATTTTAAATTGAAAAGCTTTTTCTAAAACTATTTTAAACCAATAAATCGGTTAGTAAAGAAGGATAAATTCCAATAATTATATTCAGTGCAATTGCAACTACTGCTACAATTGTATAAGCAAAAGGAATTGATACTTTCTCTTCATTTACTTCTTTTGTGTACATCGCTAAAATTAATTTGAAGTAATAACCAACACTAATAATTGAGTTGATTACACCTGCAATTACTACGATTAAAAATCCTGCTTTTACCGTATCACTAAACAACATAAACTTAGCAAAAAATCCAGAAAAAATTGGAATTCCAGCCATCGATAATAACGAAGCCGTTAAAACTGCCGCCATCAATGGATTGGATTTTCCTAAACCGTTGAAGTTTTCAATATTCTCGTTGTCTTTGTTTTTTGTAACCATGATGATTACGGCAAATGCTGCAATTCCTGCCAAAGCATAAGCTGCGGTATAATATAAAAGTGTTGAAGCTGCCGTTGACAATGTGAACAACGCCATCAGCATAAATCCTGCATGAGAAATACCCGAAAAAGCCAACATTCTTTTGACATTCTTTTGGCGTAACGCCATGATATTTCCAATAGTCATCGAAAGAATTGAAATAATTACAATCAATAATTCTACTTTATATCCTAGAGCAACCGTCATTCCGCTTAATAATTTATACAATGTTGCCATGGCTACTACTTTTGCCAAAGTACTCATGATAGCAGTTGTCAAAGCTGGCGAACCTTCATAAACATCTGGTGCCCAAAAATGAAATGGTGCAGCAGCTATTTTGAATAACATACCAATAACAATTAATGTAACTCCAATTGGAAACCAAGTTGGTAAACCTACACCTTGAGACAACGCATAAATTTCTTCTAAATTGAAATATCCTGTTGCGCCATAAACCAAGCAAATCCCGAATAGAATAATCCCCGAGGCAAATGAACCCATTAAGAAATATTTCATTCCGGCTTCGTTGCTTTTAATGTCTAATCTTCGGCTTGCCGCCAAAATGTATAATGAAATAGAAAGAACTTCAATCCCTAAAAAGAACATCGCTAAATTGGTAAACGAAACCATAGCAACTGCTCCAGCCAAAAGGAATATTTTTATAGCTATAAAATCAGAAAATTTAGTTGGAATGTCTTTGTAAAAATCGTCACTCATCAACAAGATGAAAATCGTTAACACAATAAAAAGTGATGAAAACGCTGATGAAAACTTGGTTGTTGCCATCATGTTTAAATAATTGGTGTCAATTGAACTATCAATCGACCAAAGGTTTAACGAAATTCCTAAAACGCCAAGTAAACCAATTACAGTAACTGGAACCAGTAGCTTTCTTAAATTGAAAATCTCTGCCAACAGACAAAAAACTCCTAATGATACTATTGTTATTAATACTTGCATTTTATTATCTATTTATTACTGCTAAAATTTCTTTAATCGCTGGATTTACTAAATCGTTGATTGGTTTTGGATACAATCCGAAGAACAAAAGGAAACCAATAATTGCTACAAAAACAATTGCTTCGCTCACAGTTACATCTTTAAAAACTTTGGTATTTGTTTCGCCAAGCATTACGTTTTGGAACATTTTCAACATATAGTAAGCACCAAGAATTATGGTTGTTCCACCGATTACTGCAAACCAAATATTCACTTGGCTTAAACTATATAAAACGGTAAATTCACCCACAAAGTTATATGTTCCTGGCAAAGCAACCGATGCTAAAACCAATATCATAAACATGGAGGTAAATCCTGAAGCTTGCGAACGAATTCCGCCAAGTTCATCAATTTTTCTTGTTTCAAATCTTCTAAAAATTACTTCAGCAGCAAAGAATAACCCAACGATTACAAAACCGTGAGCAATCATTTGATAAACCGCGCCGTTTAAACCGTCAGCTGTTAAAGTGTAACAACCTGCGGCGATTAAACCAACGTGTGCCAAAGATGAATAAGCCAATAATTTTTTCAAATCTTTTTGACGAAGCGCAACAACTGAACCATAAATTACTCCTGCAATGCTCAATCCTATTAAGATTGGCATGTATTCTTTTGCGGCATCTGGAGCGATTGGTAATTGCCAACGAATAACACTGTACAATCCCATTTTTAGCATTATACCCGAAAGCAACATCGTTCCAACAGTTGGTGCTTTTTGATACACTTTTGCTTGCCAAGTATGGAAAGGAATAATTGGAATTTTGATAGCATAAGCCAAGAAGAAAGCAAAGAAAATCCAGAATTGTTCGCAATCTGAAAGTTCTAATTTATATAAATCTTCTAAAAGGAAACTTCCTGCTTTTGAATATAAATAAGCAAATCCAACCAACATAAATAACGAACCTGCTAAAGTGTAAATGAAAAATTTCACTACGGCTTTTTTGCGTTCGTCAACGTCGCCATTACCCCAAATTAAGGCAATGAAATAAATTGGAATTAATGCCAATTCCCAGAAAATATAGTATAACAAACCATCGGCAGCAAGGAATGTTCCAACCATAGCAAATGCCATGAACAATACCAAAGCATAGAAGTTTTTGCTGTTATTGAAACTATTTCCAAATGATGATAATATAATTAACGGTGTTAAAGCTGTAGTCAATAAAACCATTGCCATAGATAAACCGTCGGCTTTTAGTGCCAAAGCTACTTTTGGATTAGCAATCCAATTGGAAACAAAACCAATGTCGGTTCCTTGATTGAATTGTAAAAGTAAATTAATTGATAATCCGAAAGCGACTAAACTGAATAGTAAAGCTACTTTTGAAGCTAGTTTATCACCCGAAACAAGTGTTGCAACGGCTCCAATTAAAAGTAGTATTAATAATGTAGTTACATCCATTATATGAAAATTATTGAGCTATGAATAAATAAGTTATGATGGCACAAATACCTAGTACAAATACAAATAAGTACAAACCGATATTACCATTTTGTAATTTTTTACCTTGAGATCCAATTCCGTTTGCCACCGTTCCAAAACCATAAACTACTTTTCCTAAAGCAGGTTCAAGCGTAGTTCTGAAAAAGTTAGACAATCCGTTTAATGGTTTTACAATTAAGAATGTATAGAATTCATCTACATAGTATTTGTTGTAAATTGTTTTTGAAAAACCAACGATTTCGGCATCTTCTTTTGGAACGAAACCTTGTTTGATGTATTTAGCATTTGCCCAAACAATTCCAACGATTGCACCAACCAAGGCAATTCCCATCAAGACAAATTCTTGTGTTCCTAAATGATGTGCTTCGTGTTTTGCTACTAAAACTGGTTCCAAGAAATGGTTTAACCACATACTTCCTGGCAAATTGATTGCTCCGCCAATTACTGCTAAAACCGCTAAAATAATTAATGGAATAGTGATTAATTTTGGACTTTCGTGTAAATGTTGTTTTTGTTCTTCTGTTCCTCTGAACTCTCTAAAGAAAGTCAAATACATCAATCGGAACATGTAGAAAGCTGTCATGATAGATGCGATAGAAGCCACAATCCATAATGCTTTGTTATGTCCAAAAGCAACCATCAAGATTTCGTCTTTTGACCAGAAACCTGCGAACGGGAAAATACCTGCGATAGCCAACGTTGAAATCATCATAGTCCAAAACGTGATTGGCATCGCTTTGCGCAAACCACCCATTTTTCTCATGTCTTGTTCGCCGTGCAATCCGTGAATTACTGAACCCGAACCTAAGAACAAACATGCTTTGAAAAACGCATGAGTAATTACGTGGAAAACAGCAACCGTATATGCACCAAGTCCTAAAGCAAGGAACATCAAACCTAATTGAGAAACGGTTGAATAAGCCAATACTTTCTTAATATCATTTTGCAATAATCCGATAGAAGCCGCAACCAAAGCGGTAATTGCTCCAACAATAG
>DAOLYL010000086.1:5947-9880 GCA_035425765.1 Flavobacterium sp.
AACATCCCAATAAGGAAACCTAAATCTCCAATTCTGTTCATGATGAAAGCTTTCTTTGCTGCATCGTTGTATGGTTGGTTTTTGTACCAAAATCCTATTAGCAAATAAGAACATAATCCAACGCCTTCCCAACCGATGAACATTACTAGTAGATTGTTTCCAACGACTAATGTTATCATGAAGAACACGAACAAATTCAAATAGGCAAAGAACTTATGCATATTCTCATCATCGTGCATATAACTGATAGAATATAGGTGAATTAACGAACCAATTCCGGTAACGAATAATAACCAAAGTAATGATAATTGATCTAGTAAAATTCCAAAATCCAATTTGAAATTGCTTACTTGTATCCAATCGAAAAGCGAAATTTCAAATGGTTTTCCGTTTTGATTTAATTGTGCAAAAAAGCAAATGCTCAATAAAAATGAGACTACAACTGTCAATGTTCCAATTGCACCAGAAATTCCTTTGCTTACTTTTTTTCCAAAGAAAATATTGAAAAGAAATCCAACAAATGGAGATAATAGTAATAATAAAGCCAAGTTTGTTTCCATTTTCAATTATCCTTTTAAATTCTTTAAATTGTCAATATCTATCGAGCCAAGGTTTCTAAAAACCGAAACTAATATGGCTAAACCAACGGCTACTTCTGCTGCGGCAACTGCCATCGAGAAAAACACAAAAACTTGTCCTTCGGCATCTTGATGATAGGTTGAAAAAGCAACAAACAATAGGTTAACCGCATTCAACATAATTTCGATGGACATGAAAACTATAATGGCATTTCTACGATACAATACTCCAAAAACCCCAATACAAAAAAGCAGTACGGTTAGGAAAATATAGTTTTCGATACCAATAATATTTAAAATATTCTCTATCATTATTTCTGGTCTTTTTCTTTTTTAGTCAATAATACCGTTCCAATCATTGCTACTAACAATAAGATAGAGGCAAATTCAAACGGAACCATATATTCGTTCAACAATACTTTTCCTAATACTTTTATTGATTGAAAATCTTCGCCTGTACTATCATATTCTCCCATAATGGTTTTTGAATTGATAAAAATAGTAATCAAAACGATACTCATCAGGATGAAAACTACGATTGCACCAAGACGTGTAATTCTCGGTTTGTGTACTTCGTCTTCTTTGTTGAGATTCATCAACATTATCGTAAAAAGCATCAATACCATGATTGCTCCAGCATAAACGATAAGCTGAACAATGGCTACGAATTGCGCATTTAACAATAAATAATGTCCCATAATTGAAACCATACACAACACTAAATAAATTGCGCTGTGGATTGGGTTTTTACTATAAATAGTTAAAAACGCTGTTGCCAAAGTAAAGGCAGCCAAAAAATAAAATGTAATTAAAACTGGTGACATTAGTTAGCGTTTTTTAGTTGGGTATTTTTCAAAGCCATTTCAAGAGGCATTACTAATTTATCTTTTCCAAAAATAAAATCTTCTCTGTCATATTGTGCTGGAACTAACTCTTTTGAAAGTGTTAAGTAAATGGCATCTTTTGGACAAGCTTCTTCACATAATCCACAGAAAATACAACGAAGCATATTGATTTCATAAATTGAAGCATATTTCTCTTCACGATACAAATGTTCTTCGCCTTTTTTGCGTTCTTCGGCTTTCATTGTGATGGCTTCTGCTGGACAAGAAAGTGCGCATAAACCACAAGCTGTACAGTTTTCTCTTCCTTGTTCATCACGTTTCAACATATGTCTTCCACGATATACAGGACTAAATTCTCTAACTTGCTCTGGATAATGAATCGTTGCTTTTTTTCTGAAAAAGTGTTTGATGGTAATCCACAAACCTTTTACGATAGCAACAAGATACATTCTTTCAAGAAACGTCATTTCCTTATTGGAAACTTGTTTTTTCTTGCCCGATAATGAAATATTTTGAATAGCTGTTGACATACTTTTTTATTTAAAAACTAGAATACAAATTCCAGTTACCATAATATTTACAATTGCTAATGGAATTAAAATTTTCCAACCCAAATGCATTAATTGATCGTATCTAAAACGTGGAATTGTCCATCTTACCCACATGTAGAAGAAGATGAAGAAACATATTTTTATAAACAATACTACAATTCCAAGAATGTTTGCTGCATTTACGCCAACGTTATCAACCATCCATTGCATTCCAGGATAATTGTAAGCACCAAAATACAACACAGCCAAAATCGCTGATGAAATAAACATATTAGCATATTCAGCAAACAAATAGAATCCCATTTTCATGGAAGAATACTCAGTGTGATAACCACCAATCAATTCCGATTCACATTCGGCTAAGTCAAAAGGTGTTCTATTGGTTTCGGCGAAAGCACAAATTAAGAAAATCAAGAAACCAACTGGTTGATAGAATACATTCCAATTCATTCCGGCTTGTTGCTCTGCAATTTCTTTTAAACTCAATGTTCCCGTCATCATTAACAAAGCGATGATGGATAATCCCATGGCAATTTCATAAGAAACCATTTGAGAAGCAGCACGAACCGAACTCATTAATGAAAATTTATTATTTGAAGCCCAACCACCAATCATAACACCATAAACGCCAACCGAAATAATTCCGAAAACATATAATAATGCGACATCAATATCAGTTGCTTGCAGAATTACTGTTCGCCCAAAAATTTCCAATTTATCGCCCCAAGGCATTACTGCACTGGTCATTAATGCGGTACTCATCGCAATTGCTGGACCAACAATAAATAAGAAACGGTTTGGTGTATTTGGGAAAAATTCTTCTTTGGCGAATAATTTCATACCGTCAGCAAGAGGTTGCAATAATCCACCCCAACCCGCACGATTTGGCCCAACTCTATCTTGAAGATAAGCTGCAACTTTACGTTCTGCCCAAGTAGAATACATCGCCATAACCATTGTAATTGCAAAAATCACAACGATGAAAATACTTTTTTCTATAATAAATGCACTATCCATTTCTTACGCTTTTTTATTATCTAGTGGAATTTCAACCATACTAATTTTTTTACGGTCGATTTCTCTTCCTTCAAGAATTCCTTTTTCGGTTTCAATCACCACTTTATCCATTTTACGAGTATAGTTGTTTTGATTGATTACAGAATCTTTTTCGAATTTTCTTGGACCTTCAATAACCCAATCCGTAACTTCTTTTTTGTCAAAACGACACGTGTTACAGATAAAATCTTCAACTTCATGGTATTCGTCTTTTCTTGCTGTAACTCTTTGGATTTCGTTTCCAAACATCCAAAGTGTTGTTTTTCCACAACAACCTGGCGTTGTACATTCTCTATGTGCATTGAATGGTTTGTTGAACCAAACTCTCGATTTGAATCTAAAAGTTTTATCGGTTAACGCTCCAACCGGACAAACATCAATCATGTTTCCTGAGAATTCATTATCAATTGCAGCAGAAACGCAAGTAGATATTTGTGAATGATCACCACGATTTAAAACTCCGTGAACTCTACCATCTGTAAGTTGATCTGCAACTTCTACACAACGTTGACAAACGATGCAACGGTTCATGTGCAATTGAATTTTATCACCAATATCTTCTGGTTCGAACGTTCTTTTTTCTTCAATGAAACGAGTTTCTGATTTTCCGTGTTCGAATGATAAATTCTGCAAATCACATTCTCCTGCTTGATCACAAACCGGACAATCTAATGGGTGATTTATCAAAAGGAATTCGGTTACGGCTTTTCTAGCTTCGGTTACTCTTTCTGAAGATTTGCTTGCTATTTCCATTCCGTCTTGACAACCAGTAACACAAGATGCTACTAACTTTGGCATTGGTCTCGGATCGGCTTCGCTACCTTTTGTAACGTCCACTAAACAGCAACGGCATTTTCCGCCTGTTCCTTTTAGTTTAGAATAATAACACATGGCTGGCGGAAC
>DAOLYL010000087.1:0-5961 GCA_035425765.1 Flavobacterium sp.
CGTGTTTCTCTTTTACCGTAAATGTGTGGCGTAACTCCGTCAATTGCCATTATTTTGTCGATGTTTTCGTAAATTACTTGACCTGAAAAACCTTCTTCGCCAACCAAATTTACCATAATTCCGGCAACTTTACTGTCTGTATTTCCCAAAGGTAAATCTAAAATGGCGCGTAAATGATTTTCAAATTGTGATGTGTAACTTGCTTCAATGGTGTGATGTCCTGAATTGTGTGGACGTGGCGCAACTTCGTTTACTAGAATTTCATCTTCTTCGGTTTGGAACATTTCTACAGCCAACAAACCAACATGATTGAATTTTTCGGAAACTTTTAAGGCAACTTCAATTGCTTTTTTAGCGATTTTTTTATCAATTCTGGCAGGACAAATTACATATTCTACCTGATTGGCTTCTGGGTGAAACTCCATTTCTACAACAGGATAGGTTTTTACTTCGCCAGAAACCGAACGAGCAACAATTACCGCCAATTCGTTTTTAAACGGAATCACATCTTCGGCAATGCATTCTACATCGGGTAAATTTACTAAATCGAGTGTTGAACGAACTATTTTTACGCCATTTCCGTCGTATCCAAATTGGGCGCATTTCCATACAAAAGGCATCTCGACTGCGCTCGATGTGACAGCAGCTTTAAGATTATTCAAATCTACAAATCGTAAATGTTTAGAAGTTGGAATATCATTTTCTACATAAAAATCTTTCTGTTTTCCTTTGTTTTGAATTAATCGCAAGGTTTTTGGCGATGGAAAAACAGGTAAACCTTCTTCTTCTAATTTATCTAAAGCATCAAGATTTACGTTTTCAATTTCGATGGTTAACAGATTGATCATTTTACCAAATTGATAAACGGTGTCAAAATCCATTAAACTTCCGCGAAAGAATTTTGTTGCGCCAAATTGACTTGGTGCTTCATCGCTTGGATCGAGAATATAGGTTTGAATATCGAATTTTCGGGTTTCCGCCAATAGCATTTTGCCTAATTGTCCGCCGCCGAGAATTCCTAATTTAAAATCAGATGAGAAATAATTCATTTGTAGTGTTGTAGTTGTTCTGGCAAAGATACTATTCAATTAATAATTGACAATTGATAATGAATAATTTTAGCGTTCTATTTTTTTTAAAATGTTTCTTGCCACAGCTTTATATGCTGCGCTGTTTTCGGAATAACCTTGTTGTAGTATGGTTTTTAGCTCGCCATGAACCCAATCGTATTTTTTTCCTAAAACGAATAGCGTTTTAATTGTAGTGGCTTTTGTAGCGACTTTTTCATCACCAATTAACCAGTCTAAGCAGGTTTCGAGTAGTTGTGTTTCTTGCATTTGGGTTAGTTTTATGCCATTGGAACGGTGATTACTTTTGGCAATAAACAAACAAATTTTGGACATCGGTCGAATAGCGGAATCGTTTTTTAGTTTTGGTAATACTTCACAAAAACTGTCTAAGTAAGGAACGATAAGTTTTAGTTTCCGTTCGCAGATTAATTCTAAAATCCAACATGCGTTGTGATGTGCTTTATCGGTTGGATTGAAAGCAACTTCAATAACTTTTTCAAGAAATTCAGTATTGCGCAAAGCCAAATTCCTATTTTGCTCTCTGTCTTTGCGATAACAGGTACAGTTTGAAATATTTTTATAGTAGTCCAAATTCATTTTGTAAATATATCTATTTTGTAAAAAAGTGGTAACAACTTAGTACTTAATCTTTACTACTTCCTTAAATTTGCAACTTATTTTAATTCAAAAAAGATGATACACCTTCACGATAAAACTTTTGAACCTTTTATTTCTTCTGATGAAATAGATTTTGCAATTACTAATATGGCAAAACAAATGGACGATGATTTCTTTGACGAAGTTCCTGTTTTTGTTGGTGTTTTAAACGGTGCTTTTATGGTAATGGGCGATTTGATGAAAAAATACCGTGGCATGTGTGAAGTTAGCTTCGTGAAAATGGCTTCGTATGAAGGAACACAAACTACCAACGAAGTAAAGCAATTGATAGGTTTAAACCAAGATTTAACGGGAAGAACAGTTGTAATCGTAGAAGATATTGTTGACACTGGAAATACTGTTGAAGAATTAAAAGCAATTTTCAAAGAAAAAAACGTTAAGCATTTAAAAATTGCAACGCTTTTCTTCAAACCAGAAGCTTACAAAAAAGACATCAAAATTGATTATATCGGTATCAGAATTCCAAACAAATTTATTGTTGGTTATGGTTTAGACTACGATGGTCTTGGAAGAAATCTACCAGACGTTTACCAATTAGCACAATAATTCTACAATCTTAATAATCTAACAGTCTAGAAATCTAGAAATCTAACAATCTAAACAAAAATGATTAACATCGTTCTTTTCGGAAAACCAGGTGCAGGGAAAGGCACACAAGCTGAATTTTTAAAAGAAAAATACAATCTAACTCACTTATCTACAGGAGATATTTTTAGATACAACATAAAAAACAACACCGATTTAGGACAATTAGCTAAAACCTTTATGGACAAAGGCGATTTAGTCCCAGATGAAGTAACCATCCAAATGCTTCAAAGCGAAGTTGATAAAAACCCACATTCGGCAGGATTTTTATTTGACGGTTTTCCAAGAACATTGGCGCAAGCTGCTGCTTTAGATAAATTTTTGGAAACTAAAGACCAATCCATTACAGCAACAGTAGCATTAGAAGCTGATGATGAAATACTGGTAGCCAGATTATTAGAGCGTGGAAAAACTTCAGGAAGACCTGATGATCAAGACGAAGAAAAAATCCGAAATAGATACCAAGAATACAACGAAAAAACCGCACCTTTGATGGATTATTATAAAGCGCAGGATAAGTTTCATGCTGTCAATGGAATTGGTTCCATCGAAGAAGTTACAAAAAGATTGAGTAAAGTAATAGATAATTTGTAATTTAGTAAAAACTTTTTAGGTTAACCAAATATATTTCAATTGGAAATTTTTATAATTTTTCTCCTTATTTTATTGAATGGAGTTTTCTCAATGTCAGAGATTGCGCTGATTTCCGCTAGGAAAAGTCGTCTTGAAAGCGCAGCAAAAAAAGGAAACACCAACGCTAAAGTAGCGTTAGATTTAGCTAATTCTCCAAACAAATTTCTCTCCACAGTTCAAATCGGAATTACCCTAATCGGAATTTTAACCGGTCTTTATTCAGGCGATAAAATCACCGACGATGTTAAACTCTTCTTTGATGGTTTTGTGTCGTTGCAACCTTATTCTCAGAGCATAGCCGTTGGAGTAGTGGTAGTCGTTTTAACGTTTTTCTCTTTGGTTCTAGGAGAATTATTACCAAAAAGAATAGGACTAAACTATCCAGAAGCCATTGCAAAAGCTGTTGCCGTTCCTATGAAAATGGTTTCAATTGTCACAGCACCATTCATTTGGTTGTTAACCGTTTCGACCGATTTTGTTTTGAATGTTTTTAAAATAAAACCAACTGCCGACGGAAAAGTAACCGAAGAAGAAATAAAAGCCATCATCAAAGAAAGTACAGAAAGCGGTGAAGTACAAGAAATTGAACAAGACATCGTGGAACGTGTATTTCACATTGGAGATAGAAAAGTAAACTCCTTAATGACACACCGTCAGTGGATAGTTTACCTTTCTACAGATGATACTGTCGAAGAGTTGAAAGCCAAAGTGCTTGACGAACTCCATTCTGTTTATCCGGTTTGTAATGAAAATCTAGACGAAGTTCAAGGTGTTGTCTTGTTGAAAGATCTTTTCACAAACTTCGAAAAAGGAAACTTCGACCTAAAAAAAATCACTAAAGATCCAGTTTATTTAATCGAACACACTTCGGCATACAAAGCACTCGAAAATTTCAAAAAATCAAAAGTGCATTATGCTTTCGTTACCGATGAATATGGTATTTTCCAAGGAATTATTACACTAAACGATATATTAGAAGCACTCGTTGGCGATGCTGCTGATTTTGATGAAGACGAATACCAATTACTATCTCGCGAAGATGGAACATGGCTCGTTGACGGACTATATTCACTCCACGATTTCCTCACGTACTTCGATATGGATGAAATCACAAACGATTATGACGTAACCACAGTAAGCGGATTAATCATGACCGAAATGGGCAAAATCCCTACACAAGGCGAAAAACTTATTTGGAACAAACTAGAACTTGAAATCATCGATATGGATGGTGTTAAGATTGACAAAGTACTAGTAAAATCAATAACTGAATAGTTTACGGTCGCAGTTTATAGTTGGCAACAATATTTAATATTCAAAGCCACTAACTGAAAACTGAGACTGAAAACTGAATACTTAAAAAAAATGACCGAGGGCAATTTCGTAGACTACGTAAAAATATATGTTTCTTCTGGAAAAGGAGGAAAAGGTTCATCACACCTTCACCGTGAAAAATTCATCGAAAAAGGTGGACCAGATGGTGGCGATGGTGGTCGAGGTGGACACATCATTCTGAAAGGAAACAAAAGTCTTTGGACATTATTTCACTTAAAATTTGCCCGACACGTAAAAGCTGGTCACGGTGGCGATGGCGGAAGTTCTAGAAGCACTGGTCACGACGGCGAAGATAAAATCATCGAAGTGCCATTAGGAACGGTAGTTCGCGATAAAGAAACCGACGAAATCCTTTTTGAAATCACCGAACATGGCGAAGAAGTAATCCTAATCAAAGGAGGAAAAGGTGGTCTTGGAAACTGGAACTTTAGAAGTTCCACTAACCAAACGCCGCGCTACGCTCAACCTGGTATGCCAGCCGAAGAACTAGACGTAATCTTAGAACTTAAAGTATTAGCCGATGTTGGTTTAGTAGGTTTTCCTAATGCAGGAAAATCAACCCTATTGTCAGTGTTGACTTCCGCAAAACCTAAGATTGCTGATTACCCGTTTACTACTTTAAAACCCAATTTAGGAATTGTAGCTTACCGCGATTTTCAATCGTTCGTAATTGCAGATATTCCCGGAATTATAGAAGGCGCAGCCGAAGGAAAAGGTCTTGGACATTATTTCCTACGCCACATTGAGCGCAACTCCACTTTGTTGTTTCTCGTTCCAGCGGATGCCGATGATATCAAAAAAGAATACGATATTCTCCTTGATGAACTTCGCAGATATAATCCTGAGATGCTCGACAAAGATAGACTGATAGTGGTTTCTAAAAGCGATATGCTAGACGATGAACTAAAAGCCGAAATGAAAAAAGAACTCGACAAAACCTTCAAAGGAATACCGTATCTGTTCATTTCTTCAGTAGCCAACCAAGGATTAACGGAGCTGAAAGACAAACTCTGGCAAATGCTCAACATCGATACCGAGCAACCTGAAAACAGCCACGGACTATAAAACAAAAATCCTAGCAACTGCTAGGATTTTTTTGTTACTAAATCATGACTTCCTATTGCTGCGTTACGTCTGTTCGAGTGATTTTATGTTTTGAAAACGATAGTTTTCGAAATATAAAATTGTATCGAGAACTTTTCACTGTTATTTGTTTTTTATCATAGAATGCGCTATCGTGCTGGAATGCTATTTCTTTTCTATTCTATCTAATTTCATTTTTATCACTAGAGTAGAATCAGGAGAAACATTTGGCGGATATCCTTTTCGTTTAACAAGATATGGTGGCGCAACGAGTTCTCTAACTTCTCCAACTCGCATTCCTCTTAATCCTTCATCTACAGCCGTAGTTGCTTGATTGCCTCCAATTAAAACTTTCACAGGCGAAGTCGAATTATAATTTGAATACAAAACAGTTCCGTTTCTATAACTTGTTGTTTCATAGATAAACACTTCATCTCCAACAGCGGCTTTACTTCCTTTGCCTTTTTCCAAAATCCGATACTGCAAACCCGATTTGGTCGTCACCGTTGTAGTAGAACAACTGATAAAAAGAAATAGTAAAAAGAGTGTTTTAAGTAATTTCATAGATTTATTTTTT
>DAOLYL010000087.1:6061-9763 GCA_035425765.1 Flavobacterium sp.
CAAAATAAATTTACGGCTTCCAAGATTAGTTTTCAGTTGTCCAAAAATCATTTTTAGTCGTCCTAGAATAGTTTTTGGAGTTCCAAGAATAATTCTGAGTTGTCCTAGACTAGTTTTTAGTTGTCCAAAAATCATTTTTGGAGTTCCTAGAATTATTCTAGGACGTCCTAGATTGGTTTTATCTATCGTAAAATAATTTTAAGACGACTAAAAACTATTCTAGGAGTTCCAAAAATCATTTTTAGTCTTCCTAGAATTAATCTGGGAGTTCCAAAAACTAGTCTAGGAGTTCCAAAAATCATTCTAGGAAGCCGTAAAACAATTCTTGGAAGCCCAAAAAAACATCTTGGAGCGCTAAAAACAAGGTTTGGAGCTGGAAAAAGAAGTTGTGGATGGGTTTTTGTTTTGCTTGGACATCTTCCGAAAAGGAAACGGAGGTTTTGAAGAAGAATTAGAATTGAAAAATAATAAAGAGGAACTGAAAGTTAAATTTTTTCTTCTTACAAAATCTTTATTCCATAGAGTGTTTAGGTAGTTGGAGGCGGAAATTGAGATTTTTTTTTAAGTAATGTAATACTAAACACCCATTTTTTACGTTATAGTAGTATAGAACTAATTTGAAGCCAATGAGATAACGTTACTTAGAAACAAAAAGATTTATAAGCATTAATTTTTTATTTATGAGTTACTGGATTGAGAGTAACGACGAGCGGTTTTCGTTACAGTTGGATAATTTTTCGAGTAAAATTGGTTCTTATGCAGTTATGTTTGGGTTTTCGGCTGCCGAAGTTGCGCAGATGGAAAGCGACAGTGCTTATTTTAAATGGTCGCTAACGGTGATGAAACGGTTTGCAGATACTAAAAAAGGATGGACGGGTTTCAAGGACAACCTACGATTTGGTGTGGCTAATGTAACGAGTAACCCTTTTCCGCCAGAGGTGAGTATTGCTCCCATTCCTGACGAAGTAGCTCCAGGAGTTCAAGCCCGATTTGCTATAATGGCAAACCGGATTAAGGCAAGTGGCAATTATACAAAAGCCATTGGCTATGCGCTAGGCATTGAAGATGTTGTTCAAAACCGACAACCGGTAGACAATGCGCATCCGCCGCTAAGAGTAGGAATGAATGGCGGTATGGTTATTTTGCAATGGAAAAAAGGGATTTATGACGGCATCGTGATAGAGAAAGACAGCGGTAGTGGTTTTGTTGTTTTAGACAAAGATTTTCACCCAAACTTTATCGATCCAACGCCTATTCCGCCAGGAAGTCAAAGTGCGGTTTGGCGTTATAGAGCGATGTATTTATTTAAAGACAATAGAGTAGGTCAGTGGAGTGATGTAGTAGCCATAACGGTTGGAGACTGACGATAAATATACAAATGGGTGCTCTCGGTTGAGGTTCAGAAACAGCATTGTTTTTGGGCCTCATTTTTTTGTTTGAGGTTTGATTTAGGGTTTAGGTTGGTTATATATAAAGAGTTATTAGAGAAAATTAATTCATCATTTACCATTCACCATTAATCATTCACTAAATCGTTTTCGTTTTAACAAAATTTTAATTCCATTTCATCAAAAAAAAGTATCTTCGCATCGCTTTTAGTTACTTTTGGAGGTGTAACATTTTCAAACTATCATAGACTACTAGTGTTCAATCTATTACTAATTATATTTTTTTTACAATGAAGAAAATTGTTTTATCCTTAATTGCAGGGATTATGCTTATGCCAATGAGCGTAAAAGCTGACGAAGGAATGTGGTTCCTAATGTTCCTTGAGCGTTTAAACCACCGCGATATGCAAAAAATGGGCTTGCAATTAACAGCCGAAGAAATCTACAGCATTAACAACCACAGTTTGAAAGACGCAATCGTGCAATTCAACGGTGGATGTACGGCTGAAATCGTTTCTAAAGACGGTTTAGTATTAACCAATCACCACTGTGGTTATGATGCTATTGCCGAACTTTCGAGCGCTGAGAAAAACCTATTGAAAGATGGTTTTTGGGCAGAAAACAGAAAGTCAGAAATAAAACCATCTAGTTTATTCGTTCGTTTCTTCGTTCGTATGGATGATGTTTCTAAAAGAATTTTATCAAAAGTAAACCCTTCAATGAGCGAAGCCGATAGAGAAAAAGCAATCAACCAAGAAATTGCTGCTATCGAAAAAGAAAACAACGAAGGCGGAAAATATACCGTATCCGTTCGTCCTTTCTTTCAAGGAAACGAATACTACTACTTCGTATATCAAGATTATAAAGACGTTCGTCTAGTTGGAACTCCACCAGAAAGCTTAGGAAAATTTGGTGGTGATACAGACAACTGGGAATGGCCACGTCACACTGCCGATTTCTCTATGTTCCGTGTATATGCCAACGCTGATGGTTCGCCAGCAGAATACTCAGAAAACAACGTTCCTTTAAAACCAAAACACTACTTGCCAGTAAACATTGGTGGAGTAAAAGAGAACGACTATGCTATGATTTTAGGTTATCCAGGAAGAACCAACCGTTGGATGCCAGCAGGTGGAATTGAGCAAAACGTAAAATTTGCTTATCCTGCATGGGTTGAAGGTGCAAAAACAGGTATGGACAACATGAAAAAATATATGGATCAAAGTGATGCTTTGAACTTAATATATGCTTCAAAATATGCTAGCACGGCTAACTATTGGAAAAACCGTCAAGGAATGATTGATGCGTTATCAAAATTTGGAACAGCTAAAACAAAAGCAGGACAAGAAAAGAAATTCAATACTTGGGCTAACAAACCAGCCAACAAAGCAAAATATGGCAACGTAGTTGAAAACATCAACAAGTTCTATGGTTTAACTAACGAAAAATCAAGACACGATAACTACTTACAACAATTATTCAGAACGACTTCTTTCGGAACTATCGGAAGAACATTAGGTCGTCAATTGGATGCTTACGTAAAAGCCGATGCTGCAAAACGTGCTCAACTTGCTCCAGCTATCGAAGAAATGGCTACAGAAATGTACAAAGAAATTCATATTCCTGCTGAGAAAGATTTGTTAGCAGCTCAATTGAAATTATACGCAACTAAAGCAACAGGATATGCTATTGCACCAGCTGTAAAGAAAATCGGCGACGAAAACAACAACGATTTTACTAAATATGTAAACGCTGCATTTGATTTAAGTATCTTCACATCAATGGATAGAATTAAAGCGTTCTTAGCTATTCCAAACCAAGCAATGCTAGAAAGCGATCCACTGTATACATTGACTAACGATATGATTACACACTTCAATACAAAATCAGACGAAATCGCCAAAGCACAAAACGATTACAGTGCTTCATTCCGTCTATTAGTAGAAGGTTTAAGAGAATCTAAAATTGGAACAATCAAATATCCAGACGCTAACTCAACTTTGCGTTTAACTTATGGAAAAGTACGTTCATTACCAGCAGACAAACGTAATGATGCAACTATCAATAACTACACAACATTAGCTGGACAAGTTAAAAAATACAAAAAAGGCGATCAAGAATTTGACTTACCAACAAAAGTTCTTGAAATGCAAAAAGATAAAAACTACGGACGATTTGCTGATAAAGACGGTTCACTACACGTAAACTTCTTAACAGACAATGACATCACAGGAGGAAACTCAGGTTCGCCAGTACTTAATGGAAAAGGAGAATTAATCGGTCTAGCTTTCGACGGAAACATCGAAGCAATGGC
>DAOLYL010000088.1:0-4020 GCA_035425765.1 Flavobacterium sp.
TTTTTTGATTAATATTTAACGTATTCGGTAATTTCTAAGCCATAACCAATCATTCCAACACGCTTAGTTTGGGTAGTATTAGAGATTAATTTGATTTTAGAGATATCAATATCATGCAATATTTGTGCACCAATACCAAAATCTTTAACATCCATCTTAATTTGAGGCGCTTTAAATTCCCCTTTTGATTGCAAAAGCTTCAACTCCGTTAGTCGGTTTAACAAGTCAGAAGATTGAACCTCTTGATTGATGAATAAAATCGCACCTCGTCCTTCTTCATTGATTTGTTTGAACATATCGTCCAATTTCTTATCAACATCGTTGGTTAGCGTATTTAAAATATCATTATTGGCTTGGGTAGAATTAATACGAGTTAAAATAGGTTCTCCCAAATTCCAACTTCCTTTAGTAAGAGCAATATGAATTTGCTTGTTAGTCGTTTGTTGGTAAGAACGTAAACGGAAATCGCCAAAACGTGTTTTAATCTCAAAATCTTCTTTTTTAACGATTAAACTATCGTGTTGCATTCTATAAGCAACCAAGTCTTCAATAGAAACAAGTTTTAAATCAAATTTCTTAGCCACTTCAACCAGCTGAGGTAATCGAGCCATAGATCCATCTTCGTTCATAATCTCAACAATAACTCCTGCTGATTTAAAACCTGCTAATCGAGCAAAATCAATAGCAGCTTCCGTATGACCAGTTCGTCTAAGAACACCACCTTGCTTGGCAGTTAATGGAAATATATGTCCAGGACGAGCCAAATCAAACGGTTTAGTGTTTTCATCAACTAAGGCAAGAATTGTTTTAGCTCTATCAGCTGCTGAAATTCCTGTAGTAACACCATTTCCTTTTAAATCTACTGAAACAGTAAAAGCCGTTTCCATATGGTCAGTATTGTTAGTAACCATCGAGCGAAGGTCTAACTCAGCACATCTTTTTTCCGTCAAAGGAGCGCAAATCAAACCTCTTCCGTGAGTAGCCATGAAATTAATCATTTCAGGTGTTACTTTTTCGGCTGCAGCCAAAAAATCACCTTCATTTTCTCTATCCTCATCATCAACAACGATGATTACTTTTCCTTGTCGAATGTCTTCAATCGCTTCTTCAATCGTATTGAGTTGTATTTTTTCGGTATTCATATAACTAGTTGTTGTGTTGTAGTGCCGTTTGACTGTTTTTTGTAAATGCTTTGTTGTAAAAAAAGAAAAGAATATAAAAAGGAAATCCTGCCAAAAGGACGATGTATTTGTTGATGTTGTTTTTTTGGTTTGTCAAATTTAGCAGTGAGTCAAATTTGGTTTGTGAGATATAAATAAGCACTAATAAAGTTAAAGTTAAAATTGCTTTTGCAATCAGCATTACTGTGTTTTCCTTATCTATAAAAAATAGAATAAGCAGTAGTATATTAACAAATAATGCAAATAAACTCAGTTTGTTGTATTGTTTTGCTATTTCTGAAATAAAAATTATATCAATAGCTTTTTCTTCCTTTTTAATAGTGTCAGTTTTTGCTAAAACTGTTTTGATTTCAGAATTAGCTTCATTGCCTTGAAGTGCAACGGTTTTTGATTTGAATAGATTAGTAACAAAAGCAACACTATTTGTAAACCAATCAAAATCTACCGAAACACCTTTGTCATTCGTAGCTCTTTTGGTTAAAAAGATAGCTAACGGAAGTAAAATTATTGTTGACATCCAACAACCTAAGAAAGGAGTAATTCCATTTTCTTGAGCTAATTTTTTCCCAAAGGTATTCACGAAATGGAAAATGATAAAAATCATTACTGCAAACACAATAGGCAATCCTAATCCACCTTTTCTAATAATAGCGCCAAGTGGTGCGCCAATAAAGAACATCAATATACACGAAAAACCAATCACGAATTTATCATAGAGTGCAATCCAATGAAGATTTATGTTTTTTACTTTGCCTTCAAATTCATATTTAGAACTTTCAATTGAGAAATTATTGGTTTCAATACTGCCACTTGCTACTTTTAGAATTTGCTCTTTTTCGGATTTATTAAAGTTAGAAAGTAACGTATTATTTTGAAATTTATTGCTAACATTTATTGTGTCAATTGCAATGTTTGGAACTCCAACAGTAGGTTTGCTAGTTACAATTCCAGTTCGTTCGCTAATGTTATCGACATAGGAAACTAAATCTTTATTGTAATTCTTGGAAAGTGAATCTAAAGTATAATTTAATTCACCAACAGTAAGCATTGTATTAGTGTTTGTGATTTGCTCTTCATCAAGTTTTACGTTGTTGAGCTTCGATAAATCAATATTGATAACATATTTTTGAAAATCACTTTTAGCAAAAGGAACTTTATTGCGTTCTTCATATTTTTTAGGAACTATATCTTCATAATAATGGCCGTCTTTTAAAACCAGTTTCAAAACATTAGAGTTTTCACTACTGATTAATTCACCTTTTTTAGCTTTAATGATGGTTGAACTTCCTGTTGAATAATTAGTTTTTTTGTGTATTGTTACTTTATCTAAATAGCGTCCTTCATCTCCCGATTTCTTTTCTACTTTAATTGTATAAGTACCAACTTCGCTGAACTGTCCTTCGGCAATTGCCATTGCTGGTTTTACTTGCGCAATATTTCTTCTAAAGTTGATGAATTTATATTCAGCGTAAGGAATAACATTATTGGCAAAAATAAAAGCAACAACACTCAAAAAAAGAATGAAAGCAGTCAAGTATTTCATTGCTCTTCCTAGTGATATTCCAGAAGACTTCATAGCGGCAAACTCATAATTCTCAGCTAAACTACCATAAGTCATGATAGAAGCTAACAATACCGATAGCGGAAGAACCAGAGGAACAACGCGCGGCATGGCAAACAAAAGAAATTTGATAACAGAAATAAAATCTAAATCCTTTCCAGCTAACTCAGCTATAAATAACCAAACCGTTTGAAGAATAAAAATAAAAAAGAGAATGACAAATACAGTTGTAAATGTAGAGATGAATAATTTTAGTAAGTACTTGTCAAGTATTTTCACTTGTGTTTAATCTATATTTTGTTGATGTAGTAATTAGGATATTTACTGGCAACAAAGGTAAACTGATTTTTTGATAAGGGTTGATTTGTTTTAAAAGAATTAACAGTCAAAGTTGTTTTTGTACCATTTTTTCCAATTTCAATCACATTATAGATGTTTTTGGTTTGCGAATCAATGCCTAAAAGGATTTCTTTTCGTGAATCTTTAGTATTTGTTGGTATTAATTTAATGTATTGAATTTTTCTTCCTTTAACATCTTGGGTGATATCCCAATAATATTTATAACCTGAATTAAAAAACGTTAGCATCTTAGCTGGAGTAATTGAATTATCTCCTTTTTCTTCTATGCCAGCAATTGTAATTTCTTCATCTTCAGGAACAATAGTGTAATTTTTTTTCCCATCAAAGATTTTAGTAATACCCATAAAACTTAGATAGTATTTATTTCCATCCAATATTACGTTGCCTTTACTTTCTTTATTGATGTTTTCTTTGCCGTTGTATAAAGAATATTTAAAATCAATCACAATATTATCGTATGATTTAATTTTTGCAGTTACTTGGTCTAATAAATCTTTAGCTTTTTTGTCTTGAGCATTCATCGAAAAGCTCAAAAGAAATACTAAAACTAATGATATTACATTTTTCATGTTACTAATTGTTTTGTTCATTGTTTAAAAATTGATCTAAAGAAGACAAATCGGTGATATTCACACTTCTGGCTTTGCTTCCTTCAAATGGACCAACAATTCCTGCGGCTTCCAATTGATCAATCAATCTTCCGGCACGATTGTAACCCAGTTTCAATTTTCTTTGCAATAATGATGCCGAACCTTGTTGAGCCGTGACAATTATTTCGGCTGCATCTCTAAAAAGACTATCTCTTTCCGAAATATCGATGTCTAAATTAATGCTACTTCCTTCTTCGCCAACGTATTCGGGCAATAAATAAGCACTTGGATATGCTTTTTGTGCGCCAATATAATCTACAATTTTTTC
>DAOLYL010000088.1:4120-9671 GCA_035425765.1 Flavobacterium sp.
TGAGCTAAACGAGCAATTGGTGTTTCGACTTCTTTTCCTGCGGTCATAATCAAATCCGCAAACTCATCAACTACCAAAACTATGTAAGGTAAAAAACGATGACCGTTTTCAGGATTTAATTTTCTTGATTTGAACTTTTCGTTGTATTCTTTGATGTTTCGAACCATTGCATCTTTTAATAAAGAATAACGGTTATCCATTTCTATACAAAGTGAATTTAACGTATTGATTACTTTTGAGTTATCTGTTATAATTGCATCTTCTACATCAGGTAGTTTTGCTAAATAATGACGTTCAATCTTGTTGAATAAAGTAAGCTCAACTTTTTTTGGATCAACCAAAACAAATTTAACTTCGGCTGGATGTTTTTTGTATAAAAGCGATGTTAAAACGGCATTTAATCCAACCGATTTTCCTTGTCCAGTTGCTCCAGCCATCAATAAGTGAGGCATTTTGGCCAAATCAACTACAAAAGTTTCATTAGAAATTGTTTTTCCTAAAGCAATTGGCAATTCCATTTCGGCTTCTTGAAATTTAGCCGAAGCAATAACCGTTTTCATTGGAACCATCGTTGGGTTTTTGTTTGGAACTTCAATACCAATCGTTCCTTTTCCTGGAATTGGCGCAATAATACGAATACCTAATGCTGCCAAAGAAAGCGCAATATCGTCTTCTAAACTTTTGATTTTTGAAATTCGAATTCCAGCTTCGGGAACAATTTCATAAAGTGTAACCGATGGTCCAACGGTTGCTTTGATTTGTGAAATTGTAATTCCGTAGTTTTTTAAAGTTTCAACAATACGGTTTTTATTTTCTTCTAATTCTTCTTGATTGATAGTAATTCCAACCGATGCGTATTCTTTTAGTAAATCAATTGTTGGGAATTTATAGTTTGAAAGTTCTAAGGTTGGATCAAATTCACCAAAATCGGCAACCAATCTAGCGGCAAGATTTTCTTCGATAACATCTTCATCAGCAGGTTTTTCAACAACAAAATCGTCTTCGGTTACTACAGGAATTGGTTCTGTAACTTGTGGATTTTCAACAACCAAAGTTGGCGTTGGAGTAGAAGTCACAGGTTTAATAGTTGGCTCTAAATTAATTTCCGAAGCGTTTTGAATTGTAGGTTTCAAAGCTTCTTTATTAATTTCAAAATTTGATGTAATCAGCGTTGGTTCAGGAATTTCTTCTTCGTCTTCTTCAACGGCAAATTCTTCTAAATTATATTCTTGTGATGAAGTAGAAGCAACATTTCCTTTGGTTTCGGTCATGCTTTTGATGTCATCGCTAATGTCTTTTCGTTTCTTTTCGAAGAATAATTTTATAGAATCAGGTGAAACTTTTATTTTGAAAACAATATAAACAATTATGGAAAAAACAACGAGTAGTAATGTTCCAATTTTACCCAAATAATCTTGGAAAAACAAATTCATTTCATAGCCAACTGTTCCGCCAAGTTCAGGTAATGAAGTTGCAAAAAAGCCAAAACAAATAGAAAGGATTATAATAGCAAATAAATCCCAAAACCAAGTGTTTTTAAGTCTTTTTATAGGTAAATCTAATAGTAAAAATGCACCACTTAGGAAAAATAATTTCACAAAAAGGAATGATGCAGCACCAAAACCTCTGTAAATAAATAAATCCGAAACATAAGCACCAAATTTGCCCAGCCAGTTTCCAACAACTTCTCTTCTATCGGTTAAATCTCCAGCAGCACTTTGATCGTTTTGTCCGTGGATAAAAAATGAAATGAAAGAAAGCAACAATGCAATTGCTGAAATTATCAAAACAAATCCCAAAAGAACTCTGTATTGTTTGAGTTTATTAGGATTTATCTTTGGATTTTTATCTTTAGATTCTGTGGTTTCTTTTTTTACTTGTTTTGCCATTAGTACATTTAATTGCTATAAAAATAGAAATTTAATTGAGAGTTACATAAATTTTGGGACATAAATCAAAAGTCCAATTGCAATTGCTGCAAAAGCGGCAAATAAAACTGCTCCAGCCGCAATGTCTTTTATAAAACCAATGCGTTTGTGAAATTCTGGATGAATGAAATCGGCGATTTTTTCAACAGCAGTATTTAGACTTTCGATACCTAAAACCAGTCCAAAAGCCAGAATTTGCATCATCCATTCTACACGAGAAATTTCAAAAACAAATCCAGCAATAACGAGCAACATTGCAATGGTAAATTGAACCATCACGCTATGTTCGGTAGTTATTAGTTTGAACGCACCTTTGAACGCAAAGCCAATACTTTTTAATCTTCCGCTAAAAAATGAGTTGTCTTTTTCGAATTCCATTCCGATGAAATTATAACGAAGCTAAAGCTAATTCATAATTTGGTTCGTCAGCAATTTCTGGAACTTGCTCAGTATATTTTACAGTTCCGTTTTCGTCTAAAACGATGATTACTCTTGAATGTAAGCCAGCTAAAACGCTATCCGTAATTTCTAAACCATATGCTTTTCCGAAGTTTCCAGTATTGAAATCAGACAAATTAATTACATTTTCCAAACCTTCAGCGCCACAAAAACGTTTTTGAGCAAAAGGCAAATCTCTAGAAATACACAAAACTTTTGTGTTTTCCAAAGCACTTGCTTTTGCATTAAAAGTTCTCACAGATGTTGCACAAGTTCCAGTATCGATACTTGGAAAAATATTTAAAACCAAATTACTTCCTGCAAAATCAGCTAATGAAGTAGTTGATAAATCGTTTTTTACTAATTGAAATTCAGGTGCTTTTGAACCTACTTTTGGTAATTCACCACTTGTGTTTATTGGATTTCCTCCTAGAGTTATTGATGCCATTTTGAATAAAATTTTAGACATCAAAAGTATGAATTTTTTTCGAATTGGGATTGTGATTTGATTTCAAAATTTAACATTTATAATTTAGTAGTTATTATTCTTATATCGTAATATTGCAATATTAAAATTTTTTATAAAATGGGAGCTTCAAAATCAGATTCATTTTCTGTAGAACATAACGAAATGGCAAGTTTATTTAAAGCCATGTCACATCCAGCTAGAATTGCAATTGTAGAATATTTATTATCGGTTGATACTTGTATTTGTGGCGATATTGTAAACGAATTACCATTGGCGCAACCAACTGTTTCGCAACACTTAAAAGAACTTAAAAATGCAAACATCATCAAAGGAAGCATTGAAGGAACAGCAATTTGTTATTGCTTAAATCAAGAAACCATGTCGAAAATTGAACATTATTTTGGAGGAATTTCAAAACAATTAAAGAATAAATGTTGCTAAATCTAAAAATCCAAGAAGTCTAACAATCTAAAAATCTAAAATGAAACTATCAGAAATAAAATCAGAATTAAAAAAGTTAACCACAATCGCGTTTCAATTGCCAAATGGTGAATTGGTTCCAAGTCATTTCCACGTTACCGAAGTTGGAAAAATCACTAAAAATTTTATCGATTGTGGCGGAATTGTTAGAAACGAAGAAGTTGTAAATTTTCAGCTTTGGGAAGCCAATGATTACGACCATCGGTTGCATTCAGAAAAATTAGTTCACATTATCGAATTATCAGAAGAAAAACTTCAAATTCCAGATTTAGAAATTGAAGTCGAATATCAAATGGCAGCAACTATCGGAAAATTTAGTTTGGATTTTGACGGAACAAATTTTCAATTAAAATCAAAACTTACCGATTGTTTAGCTAAAGACAACTGCGGTATTCCACCAGAAAAATTGAAAGTTAAAATAGGCGAGTGGAAGCAAAAGGAAACTTCTTGCGCACCAAATTCTGGATGTTGTTAATTATGGAAAATCAAAAAAAAGAACATTGGGAAAACGTTTTTGCAACAAAAAAAGAAACTGAAGTGAGTTGGTACCAACAAAAACCAGAAACATCAATTAATTTTTTTATTGAGAATAACATTCCAAAAGTGGCTAAAATCATTGATATTGGTGGTGGCGACAGTTATTTGATTGACAATTTATTAGAAATGGGTTATACTAATTTATTTCTTTTAGATATTTCTGCAAATGCAATTGAACGTATCAAAAATAGGTTAGGCGAAAATGCCAAGAATGTAACATTTATAGTTTCTGATATTTTAGATTTTCAACCAGAACTTACTTTTGATGTTTGGCATGATAGAGCAAGTTTTCATTTCTTAACTTCTGAAAATGATATTGCTATGTATTATAAATTGGTTTCAAATGCTGTTGCTTCGAATGGTTTTTTATTCATGGGAACTTTCTCAGAAAATGGTCCATTAAAATGTAGCGGATTAGAAATTACACAATATTCTGAAGCTAAATTTGAAACTATTTTTAGTAGTGACTTTAACAAGATAAAGTGTTTTGAAGAAAATCATCAAACACCTTTTGATACCACTCAAAATTTTATTTTTTGTACACATAAAAAGAAATAGCATGTTAGAAAATTTACTAAAAACAACTCAATCTTTAACTGAAATTTCAGTTTCAAACGAACGAAAAGAAGTTTTAAATCCGTTAATTGATTATATTCAAAACAAAGTGAATTCTGGTGAAGAAATTCGATTGAACTTCATTTGCACTCACAATTCCAGAAGAAGTCATTTGTCTCAAATTTGGGCACAAACGATGGCGTTTCATTTCGAAATAAAAAATGTATTTTGTTATTCTGGTGGAACTGAAGCCACAGCAATGTTTCCGAAAGTGGCTGAAACTTTGATAAATCAAGGATTTGAAATTCAGAAATTAAGCCAAGAACAAAATCCAGTTTACGCAGTGAAATTTGATGAAAATCAACATCCAATTATTTGTTTCTCGAAAACTTATTTTGATAATTTTAATCCCAAAAGCAAATTTGGAGCCATCATGACTTGCAATAATGCTGATGAAGGTTGCCCTATGGTTTTTGGTGCAGAAGCCCGATTTCCAATAAAATATGATGATCCAAAAGCATTTGATGGAACTGATTTAATGAACGAAAAATATGCAGAACGCAGTTTGCAAATTGCGAGTGAAATGTGTTTTGTATTCTCTCAAATAAAGAAATGATACGATGAAAAAAAGATTAGGATTTTTAGACCGATTTCTAACACTTTGGATATTTTTAGCCATGCTACTTGGCGTTGCTATTGGTTATTTTATTCCAAATTCAGATGACTTTATAAATTCGTTTTCTTCAGGAACTACGAATGTTCCGCTGGCGATTGGGTTGATTTTGATGATGTATCCGCCATTAACCAAAATCAATTTTTCTAAAGTGCCTCAAATGTTTGAAAAACCAAAATTATTATCAGCTTCGTTTTTCATCACTTGGATTTTTGGTCCGTTTTTGATGTTTTTATTAGCAACATTTTTCTTAAAAGATTATCCAGAATACATGACCGGTTTAATCATTATCGGAATTGCACCTTGCATTGCGATGGTAATTGTATGGAACGAACTAGCCGAAGGAAACCGTGAATTAACCGCTGGTTTAATCGGAATTAATAGTTTGTTGCAAGTCTTTTTCTTCAGTTTGTATGCCTATTTTTATTTAGAGATTATGTTGCCTTTATTCGGAATTAAAGGTTTAGAATT
>DAOLYL010000089.1:0-6160 GCA_035425765.1 Flavobacterium sp.
CGTGTGCTTTTAAATCGAAATCGGTTCTTGAGTGAATTCCTTCTAATTCTTTGAAACCGAATGGGAAATTGAACTCGATATCGGCAGCAGCATTGGCATAATGCGCTAATTTTTCGTGGTCGTGAAAACGGTAGTTTTGTTTTCCTAAACCTAATGATAGATGCCAATTTAAACGGGTTGTTTTCCAGTATTCGTACCATTTCATTTCTTCGCCTGGTTTCACGAAGAATTGCATTTCCATTTGTTCAAATTCACGCATACGGAAGATGAATTGTCTTGCTACGATTTCGTTACGGAATGCTTTTCCGGTTTGTGCAATTCCAAACGGAATTTTCATTCTACCTGTTTTTTGAACGTTTAGGAAGTTTACAAAAATTCCTTGTGCGGTTTCTGGACGAAGGTATAAATCCATTGCATTTTCGGCAGAAGCTCCGAGTTTTGTGCCAAACATTAGGTTGAATTGCTTTACATCTGTCCAATTTCTTGAACCTGTTTCTGGATCAGCAATTTCTAATTCTTCGATTAGTGCTTTTACATCTGCTAAATCGCCGTTGCCTAATGATTTACCCATTCGTTCAAGAATTTCTCTTTCTTTTGAAAGGTATTCCATCACTCTTGGATTGGTGGTTTTGTATTGTTCTTCATCAAAAGCTTCGCCAAAACGTTCGCGGGCTTTTTCGATTTCTTTTTTGGCTTTCAGGTTTAATTTTTCGGCATAATCCTCAATTAAAACGTCGGCTCTGTATCTTTTTTTGCTGTCTTTGTTGTCAATTAACGGATCGTTGAACGCATCTACGTGACCAGAAGCTTTCCAAGTGGTTGGATGCATCAATATTGCAGCATCTAGCCCAACAATGTTTTCGTGCATTTGCACCATTGCTTTCCACCAATATTCGCGGATGTTTTTCTTTAATTCAACACCATTTTGTGCATAGTCATAAACCGCGCTTAAACCATCGTAAATTTCGCTTGACGGAAAAATAAATCCGTATTCTTTTGCGTGCGAAACTACATTCTTAAATAAATCTTCTTGTTTTGCCATAATGGTGCAAAAATATAAAAAGTAGGGTTAAAAAACTGATGTAAAATGGATTTCATTAAAATTATTTTATATTTTTATGTAAGAAAAAAATCTTTTTATGCTAAATCATCTTCTAAATCTATTTTTCCCAAAGTCTTGTGCGGGTTGTTCTTCGTTTTTGTTGGCGGATGAATTGGTGATTTGCACGCAATGTCGGTTTGATATTCCGCTGACGAATCATCATAAGATTGAGGAAAATGAAGTAATGAAAAAGTTTTATGGTCGTGTTCCGCTAGAGTTTGCTGCTTCGTTTTTTTATTTTCATAAAAAGGGAATTGTTCAGGAAATGATTCACAAGTTGAAATATAAAGGTCAGGAAGAAATTGGCGAAGCGATTGGTTATTGGTATGCTGAGGATTTGAAAAAAAATGCCATTATTCAATCGGCGGATTATATTATTCCGGTTCCGCTTCACGAAAAAAGGAGGAAACAACGCGGTTATAATCAAGTGGATAAGTTTGGAAAAGCATTGTCTGAAATTCTTGGGATTCCGTTTGAAGAAACTATTCTTAGACGAAATGTATATTCTAAAACACAAACTAAGAAAAATTTATTGGATAGAACGGAAGTGAAAGATGCGACTTTTGAAGCTGTTTTTGATGAAAATCATCATGGGAAACATTTTATTTTGATTGATGATGTGATTACTACTGGTTCAACTTTAGAAACTTGTAGCAGAGCTTTGCTAAAAATTCCTGATGTGAAGATTAGTATTGTTTGTATGGCGATGTCACATAATTGATTTGTTAAGTTTACTAAAAAACATTTCGTTAGCTTTAAATATAATTGTTATTTTGTGGTTTGAAATATAAAGCACGATGCCAAAAAATATTCTTCGTTTTCTTTTTTTGTTTTCATTATTGTTTACTATTAGTTGTGCTAAACGCGGCACAATTACTGGCGGTGATAAAGATACGATTGCGCCAGTTTTGTCGGCTAGTTTTCCTAAAAACATGACGACAAATTTTAGTGGAAAAGAAATTAAATTGGTTTTTGATGAGTATGTAAAACTGAAGAATGTCAATAAACAATTGATTGTTTCTCCACCTTTTAAAAATCAACCAGAGATTTTGCCTTATACGGCTTCGAAAACAATTACGGTAAAAATTAAAGATACATTGTTGCCTAATACTACGTATAGTTTGAATTTTGGACAAAGTATTGAAGATAATAATGAAGGAAATCCGTATTCGCAGTTTAAGTATGTTTTTTCGACTGGAAGTTATATTGATTCGCTAAAATTGAATGTGAAAGTGAAAGATGCTTTGGAGAAAAAAACGGATAATTTTGTTTCGGTAATGTTATATGAAATCAATGAAAAATATACTGATTCGACCATTTATAAAGAAACGCCGAGATATATAACCAATACTTTGGATAGTTTAAAATTAGTTACGATTGATAATATTAAAGCCGGAAAATATCTTTTAGTAGCTTTGAAAGACAACGGAAATAACAAATACAATCCAAAATCGGACAAAATTGGTTTTCAAAAACAATACATTACTATTCCGAATGATACTATTTTTGAGGTAGAAATGTTTAAGGAAGTTTTGCCTTTTAAGCCGTTGAAACCTTCGCAAGCTGCAAAAAGCAGAATGACAATGGGTTATGAAGGTAATCCAAAGGGAGCAAAAATTTTGGTAAAAAATGGAGAAACTACGATTCCATCAATTATAACGCAATTGCCCGAAAAAGATTCTTTGCAGATTTGGTATAAACCTATAAAAGTAGATTCGCTTTTGGTTTCAGTTGAAAAAGAGAATTTCAAAAAAGAATTTTGGACTAAAATTAAAGATCAAAAGAAAGACACTTTAAAATTGACGGCTAGGTTTAGCGGAACTATACCATTGCGCGAACAGTTTTCGTTGAGTAGTTCTACGCCTTTAGTAAATTTTGATAAAAGCAAAATAAATATCATTAATAAAGATTCTGTTGCGGTAGATTTTTCGACACAATATGATGAATTTGACCAAAGAATGTACATTAATTTTAAGTTAGAACCTTTGGAAAAGTATACTATAAAAGCTTTTCCTGGCGCAATAACTGATTTTTATGACAATGTGAATGATACGTTGAGTTATAAAATTTCTACGAGAAATGTTACTGATTATGGCAATTTGAGAGTCACATTAAAAAATGTCAATCGATATCCAATTATCATTCAATTAACCGATAAAGACGGAAAGATAAAAGCTTCTGCTATAACCGAAAATAATCCTATTGTTGAGTTTTTCGGCTTAGAACCCAGCAGGTTTACTCTTAGAGCTATTTATGATGATAATAAAAATGGCGTTTGGGATACAGGTAATTTTTTAGAAAAACGACAATCAGAAGAGGTAATTTATTTACAAGAAGAGTTTCCGATTAATGCTAACTGGGATTGGGAACAGGATTTTGATTTAGGTATAAAAAATTAGCACTTCAATTTTATTTTAACAGTTTGAAATCATCTTTATCGTCAAGAAAAGCTAGCTTGTTTCGAGTTTCAAGCATTTTTTCTTTATCTAAATCGATGATAAAAACGCCATCGGTTTCTTGTGGTTCGAGGATGTAATTTCCCAGAAAATCAACAGCTTGCGAATGACCAATGTATTCGTGATTGTTGTTGTCTGTTCCAATTCGGTTAACGCCAATTACATAACTCATGTTTTCGACAGCTCGTGCTTTTAGCAAAATATCCCAAGCATTGGTTCGGATTTTTGGCCAATTGGCAACATAAAGCAACACATCATAATCTTCTACATTTCGAGAAAAAACAGGAAAGCGCAAATCATAACAAATCAACGGGCAAATCCTGAAACCTTTGTACTCTACAATTAATTTATCTTTTCCAGCGGAATATACTTTGTCTTCGCCAGCTAAAGTAAACAAATGTCGTTTGTCATAGTGTTGGATATCGCCATTTGGAAATACAAAAACCAATCGGTTGTAAAACTTTCCTTTTTCTTCAATGACTAAACTTCCGGTAATGGCGCAATTTTTAGCTTTCGCCAAATGTTGAATCCATGCAACGGTTTCGCCATTCATGGTTTCGGCAACGGCTTTTGGGTTCATCGTAAAACCAGTCGAAAACATTTCGGGCAAGACAATCAAATCAACATCTTCCATAAAACCGGTGATTTTTTGTGCCAAATGACTTCGGTTTTCGGTTGGGTTTTCCCAAATTAGGGAAGTTTGGATTAGAGCTGTTTTCATTGTTTTGGAACGCGGATGAAACGGATTCACTTCGTGAAAACGCAGATTTTCGCGGATTTTATTTAATTGTTATTTCATCTATAAAAATAAACGCATCACCATCAAAAGGAAAACCTAAATGCCATTCTGGAAGTTTTCCAAGATTGTATGCTTTCACTTTTATATATCTTGCGTTTATAGGTTTTGAAGAAGTGAAATTGAAATCTTTAATGGTGTTTTCGTCTTTTTTGGGATCAACATCATTTGCAACAGTTGTAATTAATGTAAAATTGACATTATCTGATGAACTATAATATTCAACTTTGGTTGGCATCATAATCCATGAACGTTGATCTTGCAAAAATGTTGCACTAAAATCGGACACATTTTTCTCTGATTGTAAATCAACAATGGCTTCAAAATCCTGAGTTTGATAACCTTGCCAATCGCCTTTTCTCCAATTAGTAGTTCCATTAATTCCATCTAATAAACCGTCATTTCCGCCAGCATGATATTGTGGATTGTAAGTAGATTTAATGTCAATTGTGTAATTGTTTGGTTTTTTGAAGAATGTTGCGGAAATGGTGTCGCTAACTTTTCCAAATCCATTATCTGAATAAAATTTAATCGTTGAAGTCTCATTTAAAACTAACTCTTGATTGAACATTTGGAATTTTCCATCGTTAATGCTGTAAAAGTATTCCGTTGCATTATCGAAAGATTTAAACGAAACTTTCAATTTATCCTTAAACGACTTACTATCGGCTTCAATGACTGGAACTGGAGTTATCTTTTCAGCAGAATTATTGTTTTTAGATTTAGCTAAAACATCTTTAAAATAACCTTTTAATGCTTTTTTGGTAATAGTAAGCTGTTCTTTATTTTCAAAATTAAGAGTTGCTTTTTCAAAATAAGGAGTAGTTCTTATCCATTCACCATTCCCTGGCGTAACCGCATAAATTCCCATAGAACTCAACACATACCAAGCGCTCATTTGTCCGCAGTCTTCGTTTCCTATTAATCCGTCAGGTGTGTTTTTGTAGAAATTATTTAAAATGTAATGTACTTTTTCGGTAGTTTTTTCTGGTTTTCCAATATAGTTGTACAAATATGCCATGTGATGACTTGGTTCGTTTCCATGCGCATATTGACCAATTAATCCAGTAACATCGGCTTGTTCGCGACCTGTAGTTTTGCTTTCACTGTTGAACATTTCGTCCAGTTTGGCTTCAAATTTTTCGTTTCCGCCGTACGCTTCAATCATTCCGGGAATATCTTGTGGCACAAAAAAGGAATATTGCCAACTGTTACCTTCGGTAAAATTGTTATTGATTTCTCTTGGATCGAAAGGTTTATCCCAACCGCCGTTTTTCTTTGGGCGCATAAAACCCGTATTCCAATCAAAAATATTCTTCCAGTTTTGAGAACGTTTCATGAAATAATTATAATCATCTTTTTTGTTTAAAATCTGCGCCATTTGAGCAATACACCAATCGTCGTAAGCATATTCTAAAGTTTTAGAAACGCTTTCGTGTTCGTCGTCCATCGAAATAAATCCTTGTCTTTTGTAGGCATCCAAACCTAAATGATCCAACATCGCCGAATGTTTTGCGGCTTCAAATGCTTTTTCATAGTCAAAACCAGTTATTCCTTTTGCCATTGCATCTGCCATAACCGAAACCGAGTGATAACCAATCATGCAATCGGTTTCATTAGATGCTAATTCCCAAACTGGCAATCTTCCGCCTTGTTCGTATTGTTTCAGAAAAGTATTAATGAAATCGGCAGTTCGTTTTTTGTCAATTAATGTATACAACGGATGTGCGGCACGAAATGTATCCCAAAGCGAGAAAACGGAATAGTAATCAAAACCTTCGGCAACATGGATTTTGTTGTCACGAC
>DAOLYL010000089.1:6260-9581 GCA_035425765.1 Flavobacterium sp.
GAGAAAACGGAATAGTAATCAAAACCTTCGGCAACATGGATTTTGTTGTCACGACCGCGATATTTTCCGTCGATATCTTGTGCAATATTCGGCTGAACCATTGTATGATATAAAGCCGTATAGAAAACAGTTAACTTGTCTTTATTGGTTTCTGTAATTTGAATTTTAGAAAGTTCTTTGTCCCAAAGTTGTTCGGCTGCTGCCTTAATTTTTTCAAAATCCCAATGTTTGATTTCGGAACTGTTATTTTCCGCGCCTTCAAATCCTGTTGGCGATAAGGTTACTTTTACGAGTATTTTTTCGCCTTTTTTGACTTGTTTTGAAAAACTAAGAGCTAATTCTGTTCCTGTAAATCGTCTTCCTTTTTCATCATTTGATTTAACTTTTGAAATTTCTAATGGTTTGTCAAATTCAATTAATGCAAAAACATATTGGTCTTTTGCCCAAGCTTCACTTCGTCTTTTTACCCAAATTCTTTTTTGATCAATTATTCTAACTTCGCCTTCCAATAATTTGTCGCGATGATTTAAGTCTAAAATAATATTGGCTGAGCCGTTTTGATTAAAAGTATATTCATGAAAACCAACACGAGTTGAAGTCGTTAAACGAACGTCAATATTATGTTTATCTAATTTCACACTATAAAATCCAGCGGAAGCTTTTTCGTTTTGATGCGAAAATGTAGAAGAATAAATTTTATTGTCAAATGATGGTTCTCCCATTGTTGGCATCAGCATGATATCACCATAATCGCTGCAACCTGTTCCGTTCAAATGCGTATGTGAAAATCCGTAAATCGTTTTGTCAGAATAATGATAACCCGAACATCCATCCCAACTTCCGTCAATTCGAGTATCTGGAGAAAGTTGCACCATTCCAAACGGAACAGTTGCGCCAGGATACGTATGTCCATGACCATCGGTTCCAATGAACGGATTGACGTGTTTATGGAGGTTTTGACTTTGAGTTAAATTTAAAAAGAGTAGAAGTGATAGTAGAAATAAATTTTTCATTGGGTTGTTGTTTGCTTCCCAAAGATAAGCAACAATTTATTTCTTTTCTAATTCAATGAGTTTTTGAATAATTTTTTCGAGTGTTTGTTTTTGCTTTTCTTGTTCTCTTTTTAGTTCAGCGTTTTCTTTTTGCAAATTGGCGATTTGATTTTTTTGAGTTTCAATAATGGTTTGCTGTTCTTGTATAGATTTTACAATTGGCATTATAAATTGACTGTAAGCAACAGAGTAGGTATCAGTTGAATTTCCTATTTCGGGAATGTGTAATCCGTCAAAATCATAACCAATTTCTTTTATTATTTTTTCAATGTCTTGTGCTAAAAATCCAGAGCGAATAATAGCTGTTGATTCGGAATAGTCATTATTTTTTAAATCCGTTTTTAGGCTGTCGGTTATATTTTGATGTAAATAATCAGCAAATTTTTTGGTGTCAAAATTATAAGTTACTGGTTTTAATTTTAGAATAAAATCCAGTCCTGGAACATTTTCTTTTATGTTTGATTTAAATCTTGCATCTGATGGATTAGAGTAAGGAACTTGCCCTTCAACGACAGTAACTAATGTATTTCCTAGCCGAACTTTGTTGGAAGCATTCGAAATGGCTTGATTTCCAACGGCTGTGCTATTGGATAAATTAGCGGCTGAAACGTTCGAATTGTTTCCAACAGTTGTGTTATTACTTCCAGTTATATTAGTTGACATTGAGCCACTACCTATAGCTGTATTAGCGTTTCCGGTGGTGTTATTTAAAAGCGATGTTGTGCCATAGCTTGTATTAAAATTCCCAATAGTATTTAAATAAAGAGAAGAAGTTCCTGTTGCTACATTATTACTTCCTGAAGTATTAGTTAGCATTGATGTAAAGCCAATTGCCACGTTAAAATTACCATCAGCATTTGACGATAAAGTGTTTGCACCATTTGCTGTATTATTGTTTCCAATAGTATTTCCATTAAGCGATCCTCTTCCTGTAGCAGTGTTTCCACTACCAGATAAATTTGTAGTCAAGGCATAAATTCCTGTAGCGGTATTATTATTACCAGTTATATTTGAAAGTAATGATGAAGCGCCAGTTGCTGTATTATTATTTCCAATTGTATTATTGTAGAGTGATGATACGCCAGTTGCTGTATTATTATTTCCAATGGTATTAGACAATAATGCAGTATTTCCTATGGCGGTGTTAAATATTCCTGAAATATTATTCAATAGAGATGAAGATCCAACTCCAGTATTTTGACTACCAGATGTATTTTTCTTTAAAGCAGAAAATCCAATAGCCGTGTTGCTTTCGCCTATGTTGTTGTCTTTTAGAGATTCAACTCCAATAGCAGTATTGCTTGAACCAGAGGTGTTTAATTCAAGTGCTTTTGATCCTACAGCAGTATTACTAACTCCAATAGTATTTGAAAAAAGAGAATGGTTGCCAATGGCCGTGTTGCTTGTTCCTGCTGTATTATTTAACAAAGACTGGAAACCTAAAGATGAATTGTTAAATCCAGTTATATTAGACCGCATTGAATGATAGCCAACCGCAACATTGGAAAATCCATTAGTATTGGTAAGACCGCTTTCATAACCAATGTATACATTTTGATTATTCGTTAAATCGTCATTTTCGCCGGCTTGGTTACCTATAAAGACAGAACTTCCATTATTTATAAACTCTAATTGTCCTTTTTGTGACAATCTCATTTTTAGTTGATTGTTTGTTCTAAAGTCTATGTCTTGTGCATTTGTAGTTCCAATAAAATTTGTTCCATTGATTGTGTTTGAATTTCCGGTTATTGACCATCCATTACCTGTACTTGAAATGCCAATCCAACTTGATGTTGGGTTATTCCAATAATAAAAACCAGGTTGATTTAATCCAGAAATAGTTGTTAAAAAAACTAACATTCCGTGTTGGAGTATTGTTGGGTTTATTGCAGGAAAGGTTATGACTCTAGGAATTAATATTCCGTCTATATTTGATGGACTTGCTGGGTTTGACGAGTTAACATCAAATTGTGCATTTGGTGAAGTAGTGTTTATTCCAACTTGACCATAGGAAAGTATGGTTTCCAATAAAAATAATATGGTAATAAATATTTTTTTCATTGAGTTAATACAAATAGGAAAGGTTTTTATATATAAATGTTAAATTTTTCATAACGAGCAAATATATATAAAATTGCATACTGTCAATCATTTGGAATATTAACTTTACTGCATACTCGATTAAATTATAAAATTGACGATAAATATACTTTTATAATTTTTTTAAATAAGATTTACCACACAATGTTGCAATTGCATTCGGTTTCTT
>DAOLYL010000090.1:0-9285 GCA_035425765.1 Flavobacterium sp.
GAACAGCAGAAAAAATCTCGATTGACAAAGACAATACTACAATTGTAAATGGTGCTGGAAATGCCGATTTAATCAAAAACAGAGTAAACCAAATCAAAGGTCAAATGGAAACTACGACTTCTGATTATGATAAAGAAAAATTGCAAGAACGTTTGGCTAAATTGGCTGGCGGAGTTGCTGTTCTTTATGTTGGAGCAGCTTCCGAAGTAGAAATGAAAGAGAAAAAAGACAGAGTTGACGATGCATTACACGCTACTCGTGCTGCTGTTGAAGAAGGAATTGTTGCTGGTGGTGGCGTTGCATTATTAAGAGCAAAAGCATCTTTAGCATCAATAAAAGCAGACAACGCTGACGAAGCAACAGGAATTCAAATTGTTTTCCGCGCTGTAGAATCTCCATTGAGAACTATTGTTGAAAATGCAGGTTTAGAAGGTTCAGTAGTTGTAGCAAAAGTATCTGAAGGAAAAGAAAATTTCGGTTACAATGCAAAAACAGACGAATATGTTGACATGCTAAAAGCTGGAATTATCGATCCAAAAAAAGTAACACGTGTAGCTTTAGAGAACGCAGCTTCTGTTGCAGGAATGATTTTAACTACAGAATGTGCCTTAATTGACATAAAAGAAGAAAACGCAGCCGGAATGCCAATGGGCGGAGGAATGCCAGGAATGATGTAATATCAATCCTTATATGTTTGAAAATGTAAAAGTGTCAATAATTTTGGCACTTTTTTTGTGACATCATTTTAGATTTTTATTTGTCAACTTATTTTTAATCGCCTATGAAAAATTTCTTCATTTATTTTTTTATTATTATTAGTTCATTGTGTGTTTCTCAGAACAACATCAACCCTAATGAATTAAAAATCAAAAGCATTTTTCAAAATTATTTTACTCTAAATCGTGAAGCGATTCATTTACATCTAAACAAATCTACTTTTCTTAATGAGGAAAATGTTTGGTTTAAAGGATATGTTATCAGCAGGAATAACTCTAACCCAAATAGCACCACTAATATTTACATTTTATTATTAGATGAAAATGGAAATAAAATTACAGAACAATTAGTTTTTGCTAATAATGGAGTTTTTACTGGTAACATACCTCTAAATGTAGACTTAGTTTCTGGAAAATATTACATTCAAGCATATACAAATTGGATGAATAATTTTAATGAAAATGAATCTACAATTACTCAAATAGATATTATAAACCCTAAACAAGGATATAAAAATTATGACAAAATAAATTTTGAAACTCTAAGTATAGATATTAATCCCGAAGGAGGAAAATTAATCAAAAACATAAATAATACTCTTGGTATACAGGTGTTTGATTGTCAAAATAATTCACCCAAAAACTTAGAAGGAAAAATAGTTAATGATAAAAATGAAATAGTTAAAACATTTAAATTAAATCAATTTGGATTGGGCAAAGTAGAGTTGTTACCAACAACAGATAATTTAAAACTTATAATAAACACACCAAACGGTGAGATAGCAAAAGACTTACCAAAGCAAGAAAACATCGGTTTTGGACTGGAAGTAAATTCATTCTCTTTTGAAAATAAAACCGTAATTAAAATCAAATCAAATTCGGAGACTTTAAAAGAGAATGAAAATATATTTTTGGTTATAAACCAAGATGAAAAAACAATAGTTGAAGAAGTTTCATTTAACACTAATTATGAAAAAACTATATTCTTTGAACACAAAAATATTTTTAATGGAATAATCAATATTCGATTACTCGACAAAAATTTAAATCAACTTGCTGAACGTTTAGCATATATCCCAACAAAGCTAACAAGAGATTATGACATAAGTGACAAATCCATTACAATAAACAATCTGAACCAAGGAAATATAAGTGTTTCTATATTACCACAAAACACCAAAAGTAACGACAAAAAAACACCAATTATTGTTGGTTTGAAGATTAATCCTTATTTAGTCAATCCGCTAAAAAATGCTAATTACTATTTTACTGATACTAATAGACAAAAAGAATATGAATTAGACCTTGTATTACTAAATCAAAAAGAAACAAAATACAATTGGAATTATATAAAACTAAATTCTCCCAAAGAAGTCTATTCTTTTGATTATGGATTAACATTAAAAGGTAAAGTTGAAACTGGCATTTTGAAAAACAGAAAATATAAAATAAAAATGCATTCTTTAACGAACTTAATATCTGAATTGGCTGATGTAAATGAGTTTGGAGAATTTACATTTGAAAATCTGGTCATAGCAGATAGTACTCAAGTAGAACTTTTACTTATGGAAATGCCAAAGCTTGAAATAAAAGATTCAAAAACAATAGCCAACATTATAAATTTTAAAAAACCTTTTTACAAATCTTTAAAATTTATTAAAAATGATAACTGTGAGACAATTGCTGAATATACAAAATTAGACATACCAATATTGAAAAGTAATATCGTACCTCTTAATGAAGTGATATTAAAAAACAAATTTCAAAAAGAAAAATTAAAACATGAAAATGATTTCGGGAATTTTTCGCTTAGATCATTTAAAATTGACAATACATATCGTTCCGTAACTTTGCTAACGTTCATTGCTCGGAATGGATTTATCGTTAGTCAAAACACCCCAATAGTTACTATTCGAGCAAGAACAAGCTCAATGGTTAATAGTAGCAGCATGAGGTCTGAAGAAAACAACAATACGGTAAAATATATTTCATCAAATAGAAGTTCAGGACCTGAAATATGGGTTGATGATAGAATAATAATTAACACAGACGAAATAAAATATCTTAATATGGATGAAATTGATGAAATATTTCTTAATCCAAACTTTAATCCAATTGGGATGAACAATAATCAAGGAATAATTAAAATCTATTTAAAGAAACCACATTTAAGAATAAAACAAAAAGAAACACAAAAGATTGTTATAAAAGAAGGATTTTCTAAAATTACACAATATAAAGAGTTGAATTACTCTTCAAAATTAAATTCAGCTTTTGAAAGCTATGGAATACTTGATTGGAAACCTAACTTCATATCAAACGAAAATAATGAAATAAAAATTTCCACTAACAACTTTAATAAAGTTATTGTTGAAATAGAAGGTATCTCCAGTAGTGGAGAAATTATTCAACAAAATTTATTAATTGAATAATAAAAAAAGCGCCTCAAAAATTGAGGCGCTTTTTTTATTATTCTGTAGCTTTTGGTTTCTTAAACAACTTGACAATAACAGGAAAAGTTGAAATCAAAATAATCAAAATAATGATTTTTTCTATATGTTGTTTTAAATCAGTGTCAAATTTATCTAAGAACAAACCATATAAGTAATGTCCAGCAAATATTAACGTAAACGACCAAAGGAAAGAACTTAAAATATTATAGAACATAAATTTCTTTTTGTCCATAAACACAATTCCGGCAACGATTGGCGCAAATGTTCTGAATATTGGTAGGAAACGGGCAAAAATTATCGCTTTTCCACCATATCTTTCGAAGAAATCTTTTGATTGAATTAAATATTTTTTCTTAAACCAAAAACTATCTTCTTTTTTGTATAAATAATAACCACTTTTGCTTCCAAACCAATATCCAACCATATTCCCTATAATTCCAGAAATGGCAACCAACGTTGAAAGAAACGCTACATTTAAAAAATCATTGTCTATTATAACGAAGTTTTCAACTAAACTTCTGCTGTAAATTCCAGCTAAAAAAAGTAAACTGTCACCAGGTAAAAAGAAACCAGCAAATAAACCAGTTTCGGCAAATACTATAAACAAAACAATCCACAAACCAACTTTTACACCACCAACTGTCATGGTTATGTAAAACTCAGGGTTTAGTAATTGCATCCAATCAAAATCATTCATGAATTATTCTTTTAAGGGTAAAAAATTCGAGCGTGAAATTAGCACTATTTTTTGAGAACTCAGTCGATTTTAACTCTTTTTACAAAACCAAATTCTGAATTAATGAGACAGAAACCGTATGTCGCATAAGATTTTGTGCGGAACTTGATGTGATATAATGATTTAGGTAACCCAATTCAATTCTGATGTTATTGTTGTAATTTAAACCTAATCCAACTAAAAATCTGTTTTGGTCAAAAAACTTTGAGTTCACCTTATTGTTCCCAATATTAAAAAAAACCTCATTTTGAACAACCGCATATAATTCTTCATTTGTAGATTTGAAATTGTATAAATGAAATAAATTTCGGTTCAAATAGCGCACTCTGCTTTGATAATTGGTTGCTAGTTTTTTCACTTCATCGTCAATCAAAGTAATTTGATCAACCCATCTTTCTTCCAATCGAACTCGATGTGTAATAGTATTTTTTTCGGAATTCCATTTTGTATTCAATTGATATTGTTGCCAAATTCTATTTTCTGTAAAAAATGCATCGGTAGAAACACTATACGTTTTAATTAACGAAAGTCCAGCGGTCAAACTTTGATTTTTTGACAAATAATAAATCCCACCTATTCGATATAAGTTTTGTAAATTTTGCTCTAATTCATTATCCAACCGAAACTGTGCTTCGATATGATAACCCCATTTTTCAGAAGCTTTATACTGACCTGTATAAGCAAACCAAACCGATTGATCTTGCACCGTTTTTTGAGCAAAACTTTTACTTGTAATCACTAAAAAAATCAAAGCTACTTTTCTAAACATCGTTCTTTTCTTTAAAAAAAACTCCTTAAAAATTCATTTAAGGAGTTTCCAAAATTAATAAAATTTATTTCCTTTCATACATACAACATCCGTGAAGTTTATCATAATCTTCATTCGTTGCTTTTACTTCATCGGTGTCGTGACCAACTTTAGCAATTGCTTTTTTCACATCCATTGGCGAACATTTTTCTTCATTAATTATCAAATGTAAAACGCGGTCATCAATATGCCATTCGGCACTTTTCACTCCTTTCACCGAAAAAGCAGCTTGTTCAATTCGTTTTTTACACATTTCGCAATTGCCATTAACTTCGATGTCGTACTTAGCATTCTTTTTCTTTTTTTCTTGTGCTTGTGTTGAAAGTGTTACAAATAGCAACATCATTCCTAATAATATATTTTTCATATTGTAATTGATTTTTGAAATTGAAATTGATTTTATTTAATTTTAAATCGTAATCCTGCATAATACATTTGTCCAAAAACTGGCGCATAGACAATTGATGTATCAAAATTTGGTCCAAATGGATTATCACTTCCTAAAACGGCTTTGTCTTGACGATAATTCCCGATGTTTTCTCCACCAACATACATTTCAAATGTACTGGAAAATGTTCGAGTAATTTGTGCATTCATCACACCAAATGACGGCGAAAAATTAGGCAATCTATCTGCTTCAGGATTGGTTGATGTATTTGGCAATTGCTGTTTCCCTAACCAATTGAATGTATAATCAAATTTCCATTGCTGACCTTTATCCTTAATATGTGTTTCATATTCTACATTAGCAAAAAATCGATGTTTGGCTTGTAATGGTCGTTGATAACTTCCTGATAAATAATCGGTTGAAATGTCAAAATATTTATAAGCTGTTCGCAAATTCAAATGCTTGATAAGTTCTACATTGAAATCAACTTGCAAACTGTTAGCATACGATTTTCCATCTAAATCATAAAACAACAATTCTTGTGGACTTTGCATTACGTCAACTACGACTTGATTTTGAAAATCCGTACGATAGAAATCAACCGTTACATCAGCACTTTTTGAAAATAATTTGAATTTTTGGGTAAAACTTACACCATAATTCCATGCAATTTCTGGGCTTAAACCATAAACTTCGCCTTTTGTTCCAAGAATTGAAATAGTTCTTGAACTAGCAAAAAGATTTTGGTTTTCGGCAAAAATATTCGCGGCACGTTTTCCTCTTCCGGCAGAAATTCTGAAAACAGAATTCTCAAAAGCATTGTATTTCAAGTGAAATCTTGGTGTTACAAATGCTCCTAACCTATTGTGATAATCCATTCTTCCGCCCAAAACGTAACTCAATTTATCGTTGTTATCAAAAGTATATTCGAAGAATGCTCCAACCGAATTGTCAATTCTGCTTACGTCAAACGTGTTGACATATTCCGAATATTTGTCATACATAAAATTCAAACCTGTCGAAAATTTATGCATCGTATTACTGATTATCGAGTTGAAAATCAAGTTCGAATAATAACTTTGTTGCTTGATATCGTATTGATTTAAACCAAAATACGATTGCTGATTGTGATTGGTAAATGCGTTTTGAAAACCAATACTTTGAAACGGCATTTCTTTCCAAACGTAACCTACTTTTGAAGTAAAATCAAATCGCTCCGAGTTAATTTCAGAACCCCAAAAAGTGGTTGTTAGTTTATGTTTGTCTTTATCAAAATCGAGTTCGCCCGTTTGCTTTTCATCTTTCATGAATCGAAAGTTAAAAAACGAAACCCAACCTGTTTCGGCATTTGTGTATTGCCAACGATTAGCAACATTGATTTGTTTTCCCAAAGGATTATCTAGGAAACCATCATCATTCATATCGTTTTTTGACACACGTGCATTTCCATGAACGAACAAACTTGTTGCCCATTTGTCATTAATTTTTTTATTGAAATGTGTGTTTAATTCAAAACGTGAATCGGTCGAACCATAAGCATTCAAGAAAAATGGAATGTCGTTCATAGGTTTCAATAATTCGGTATTGATTTGTCCCGAAATACTTTCATAACCGTTAACAACACTTCCTGCGCCTTTGGTAATTTGGATATTATCAACCCAAGTTCCAGGCGTGAATGATAATCCAAAAGCTTGCGAAGCACCGCGAACTGAAGGCACATTTTCTTCGGTAATCATAATGTATGGCGAAGTTAATCCTAGCATTTTTATTTGCTTCGTTCCGGTTAAAGCATCGGAAAAATTAACATCGATGGAAGGATTGGTTTCAAAGCTTTCGGCTAAATTACAACATGCCGCTTTGAGTAATTCTTTACTGGTAACCAATGTCGTATTGGCTGTACCTTTTAGTGATTTTTTTAGTCCTTTTTGTGTTGTTTTTACTTTTACTTCTTCAAGCTCTTCTTGAGCAAAAAGATTGGCAGAAAACAGCACTAACAAGAACAATAAAGTGTTTTTCATTAGTTTATAATTTAATTATTAAAATTCAATAAATACTGAAAATCAAATAATTAAATTATGCGTAGAAAGTAAGTTGGCAATATAGTTTGTAAAATGGTGGCGCATTTGCATCGCAATAATAAGCAACGATTGGCGCAGGAATTTGGCTTTGATAAAACCCAAATTGAGGTGTTTTGTATTCGGTGAAATAAAACGCAGTATTCATATCAAAAGCAATGGTCTTGATAATGATTTTTTCTACTTTGTTTTTAAGATTTACTTCTTTGTCCGAACAACATTTTTCGTGCGTTGGTTCGGCTTTTGCACAACATGATTTTTCAACTTCAACTGGCTTTACACAAACTTCTTCTTCCGAAAAAACAGATGTTACTGAGGCAATTTTTCCTTCACAAAAATGCACGTTAAATGCTAATCCCGAATTGGAAACCAAAACGAAAAATGCAATTAAAATACTTAGCTGTTTTTTGAAAATCATGTGGCAAAGATAATTAAATTTCGAATGTTGTTTCTTAAGATTTTCCTATTTTTTTCTGATAATAAAACGCTGGAATAAAAAGCAAAATAAATATCGGTTGAATGATAAATCTTCTGATGTAGAATAAAGTCATTTTGCTTTCTTCTCCGAAAAAAGTCAACACAAAAAAGAAACTTATCATTAAAAACGATGCTAAAACCATATACAACAGAATAGAGAACTTCACTATTTTAGTATCTTTAAAAAGCACATACAACAATCCTAATGACAAAACTGAATTGACATAAAACCGAAAACCATAACTCAAAAACAACTTCACAGGATTTATTTCTGGCAATTGTAAATGAGTAAATTCTCTTCTGTAATAATCTAAAAATGGATCATAAAACAACTTGCTTTCAAATGCTCTAACGCAAATCAAAAGCAAAACAAGTAATGATGACCAAACTATTTTTTCTTTATTATTTTTTAGTTTCTCTAACATAAATTGAAAATTTATTTACCCAAATAACCCACAATAAAAAAACAACTCCATAAATAATCAACGGAAAAACAACGCCATGCAAAATATGTTCATAATCAGGATAATTATATAAAGCAATACACAGCAAAGCTATTCGAACTATATTTAAAATATGAATTATTAAGCTTCCCATAACAATAAAAAGAATAGTTTGTTTCAACTTTCCAGTAAAAGCAATTACGAAAGAAATGAATAAAATTATCACACTTAAAGCATTGCAACCTTCGATAATTCTTGAAATATACTTGCCTTTATAAAATAATTTTATGCTCGGTTCTTTTAAATGTGGCATTGAATAAGACTGCGAATCAAATAATGACAAAACCATTTCCGATTGATTAGCAACTATTTTAGTAAACGTGTCAACTTCATTTTTTGTAACATCAAACCTATTCAAATAGGATTGATAAATAATTGTCAACACCAAATAAGTCAACAAAAATTTACCAAGAAAAAGTAAAAAAGGTTTGTATTGTTGTAGTAAATTTTTCAAAATAGAATTTTTAACAAATTTATATAAAATAAAAAAAGCACAGTCGTTACTTTTGCATAAAAATTGAAAATGAATTTAGAAGAACTAAAACCACAGGTTAACAAAATTCTATCCGAAGTAAGTTTAGAAAGAGATTTAAAATTGAAAAATCTATGTCAATTCTTATCCGATAATGTCGAATATTACAATTGGGTTGGGTTTTATTTTGCTAATCACGAAAACAAAACCTTGCATCTCGGACCTTACGTTGGAGCAGAAACTGACCATACAGTGATTCCTTTCGGAAAAGGAATTTGTGGACAAGTAGCTGAATCCAATCAAAATTTTGTAGTTCCTGATGTTTCTGCACAAGATAATTACATTGCTTGTAGCTTTACAGTCAAGTCAGAAATCGTTGTGCCGCTTTTTGTAAACGGACTAAACATTGGTCAAATAGATATTGATAGTCATGTTATTGATCCTTTCACCGAAGCAGACGAAAGATTTTTAGAGTATGTAAATCAAGAGGTTGCGAAATTATTTTAAAAATAATTCACAATTTATAATTCGTAATTCGTAATTATTTTTACCTTTGCACTCGAATTGAGAAAACCTCATTTCATACATAATAATCATTTAAAATAATATTGGAATGTATTTAAGTAAAGAAACAAAAGCTGAAATCTTCGCTAAACA
>DAOLYL010000091.1:0-4505 GCA_035425765.1 Flavobacterium sp.
GAAACCCTTTTTAATTTTGTTGTTATTTTTTTCTTGGACGGGTGAATTTTATACCACTTACCTGTTTATACTCTGGACTTGATGCGCCGAAAGCTGATTTTATATAGTTTTTTGTTGTATAAGCTAAATCTACTAAGCCAGTTTCGGGGGTATAGAGTGTTTTATTTAGGGCAATTATAGCATTACTGTATGGAGTGTATATGTCTTTTACTGTTTGATTTATTGTAAACATTTGTTGTTGATAGTTATTCATATTTACAGTTGTTAGTTCTGTTTCGGATGGATTGTATTTGGCTTCTGAATCGGCTAGTTTAATTAATTCTAGAAAGAAATCTGCTTGACGGTCATAACTTTGTTGAGATGTTGAGATTGTATCTGGATTATCTTTTCCATCTATTTTGGTTTTTGGTAATCCTGGTGCTCTTTTTCCTTGAATTTTTCGATTAACTGCAATTGCTTTTTCAATTGTTTCTTTTGTTGCCCCGCATGATTGGAATACACCAATTACTCTTGTTGATAGCCGTTTTAGTGGTTCAAAAAGGGCTATTCTTTCGCCTCTAATTTTGTTTAGTGGAATTTCTGTATCCTTGACTAATTCTAGATTGGATTCGGCTGTTGTTTTCTTTGTGTTTAATTCCGTTAACTGAATTGCTGCGTTAGATGGAGCGTAGTTGGCACCATATCCTGTTGTGAATGAAATTAACGTACCAAAGTTGGTTACGTTTTTTAAGTTTCCTACTTCTGAAGTTGAACTCATGATTTTATATTTAGATGTTATTTGTGAACTGTTTCACACAAAAAAAATATCAAATTCCTTGCCAAAGTTTGTAGGTTACTACTTAATTATTTGTTAATTTATTTAAGTTACTTGCTCGTCGGCTGTATTTCGCCTACGCTCAAAATATAAACCTGGGTGACAAAATATTGCTAAGAATTGATTGTATTGGTTCTCTTTCGACTTTGCTCAGCATAGACTAGCGTTGGTATTACATATAAAAAAAGCGCTCTCAATTGAAAGCGCTTTCCTTTTATAAAGTAAAAGTTTAGTATTGATTATCCTGGAAAATCTCCTCCGTCGTCTCCGCCATTTCCGTTGCGTGGTTTTTCTCTTTCGTTTTTCTTAACGTTGAACCTGTATGTGAAAGAAAGCGTAATTTGTCTTTCTCTCCATTGGAATTCGCCGTAAGAATCTACATTTCCTGGAAGATATGTTTCGGATATTCTTTTTCTAGAGTTTAATAAATCGCTTACGTTTAATGAAACGGTTGCTTTTTCTTTGAAAACATCTTTGCTGAATGCTAAATTCATTGCAAACACTCCAAGGTTTTTTCCTTGTGCTGTTTTTTGAGCACCATTATAAGACATGTTTGTTTGCCAGTCAATTTTGTATGGTAATGTTACTTTTGAATTAATTCTTGCGAACCATGAGGTTGCTTTGTTGTCAAAGTCTTGTAGCACTTCGTCACCGTTGTTGTCTATGTAGCTGAAATCGCCATCGGTTTCGTTGTAGAAGAAGTTGAAGTTACTGTTTAGTTTCCACCATTTGTATGGAGAATAATTTAGTGTAAATTCAAATCCTGTACGATATTCTTTTGCTAAATTGATTGGTGTGCTTATGATTACTGGAACACCATCTTGGAAATCGCCATTTGGTCTTCTAACAAATTGGAACGAGTCATTTGTAATATTGAAATACATTGAAGTATTGAATGTTATTTTACTCCATTTTTTTAAGTATCCTAAGTCGAACGCATCGGTATAAGCTGGATTTAAATCTGGGTTACCAATAAAAATGTTTACGTTACTTGAAAGGTTGTTGAATGGATTTAATTGTCTTCCTCTTGGTCTTTGAATTCTTTTGCTGTAGCTAATTGAGGCATCGCTTGTTTCGGATAATTCATAAGTGAAGAACGCTGACGGGAAGAAGTTGTTGTATTTTTTATTATTAAATTCATTGGTTGCTAATTGATTTACGTCAATGTTTGAGTCTTCCCAACGTAGTCCATAAAGCATTGAAAGTTTATTGAATTTAGTTCCAAACTGAGTGTAAAGAGCATTTACTTTTTCTTTATATTCCAGTGTGTTTGTGAATTGAGGAAAAGGAATTCCGTTTCTAACGACACTATAATCAGTTGTGTTTTTCACGAAATTACCTTGATAACCTGCTTCGAACTGGGTGTTTTTTCCAATTGGTAGAACGTAGTCAGTTTGGATTAAGTTACGGCTTTGTTCTTGATTATTGAAGGTGTTATCTGTTGCTATTATTGCAGAGTTGTTTGTGCTGTCTGTAATCAGAGCAATATTATTGTCGGTGTTTGATGAAAACGAACCATCAACGGTTAGTTTGTGTCCATCTTTTTTGAATTTTTTAGTGAAATTGGTGCTGAATTCTAGGTTTTGACTTTTGCTATCTTCTTCGTTTACACGGTTTCTAGTGTAGTCATAGATGAAATTTCCATCATAGTAATTTTGGAAAACATCATCAACATTATCACCGCTACTTTTTCTGTAGTTAAATGTGTTTGTCCATGTTAGCGATTCGCTTAGAAACCAATCAAAACCAAAGTTTCCGTTGTATGATTTGTTTAGTCGTTCGTTTTCACGATTTTCATACATATAATCACGAGTAGAGTTGTCGTCATTTAAATATCTTGAATTGGTAAAAGAGTTTCCTGGACTGTTTCTATAGCTATAACCTTGAGTTGTGAACAGATTAAATTCCTCCGCTTTATAGTTTAATGTTCCGCTAAGTCCATGATTTTCAGGATAACCTGTGTTGGCAATTAATGTTCCGTTTAGTCCTTGGTTTTTACCTTTTTTAAGAACAATATTTAGAATTCCTCCGCCACCTTCAGCGTCATATCTTGCAGAAGGATTGGTAATTACTTCCACTTTTTCGATGGCATCTGCAGGAATTAAACGCAAAGCATCTGTGATATTAATTGCATTTGAAGGTCTTCCGTCGATAAGAATTTTTACATTTTCGTTGCCACGTAAACTTACATTTCCTTCCACATCAACTGAAACAGATGGAATATTGTCTAAAACATCGCTAACTGTTCCGCCTTTTACCATCAAATCGTTTCCAACGTTATATACTTTTTTATCTAATTTGATTTCAACAGTTGTTTTTTCTGCTCGAATAATAACTTCATTCAACTGTTTTGGACCTTCATCTAAAATGATCGTACCCAAATTGGTGTTTTGAGTAATTGCTTTGTTGTTGATTTCGTTCGCTTGAAAAGAAATAAACTCAATGATAATGTTGTAATTTCCTGATGCTACATCAATAGAAAATTCACCTTTGCTGTCTGTTATTCCACCAAAAATTGAATTAGGATTTGTTGTGCTTTTCAGCGTAATAGTCGAATATTCTAGTGGAAGATTAGTTGATTTTTCTATAACTTTTCCAGTAACTTTAAGTTTTGCGCCACCAGCATTTGGTTGAGCATAAGAAATGAAAGAAGTTAAAAAAAGAACTGCGGCTAAAATCGTTTTGATGCTTTTCATTGAAAATGAGTTAAAATTTCAACGGCAAAAATACTTCAACACTTAGGATTGGTTTCCCAAAACTTTGTTAAATAAAACTTCAGATTTGCTTAAGTCTCTAGCTATGACTGCATAGTTTTTATTTATAACGATTGGTCTTTCGATGAGAATTGGATGTTTTTGCAGCACTTTAATCAGTTCTTCGTTGCTAAGTTTTTTTCCTTTGTAGTTTTCTATCCAAATTGATTCTTTTTGGCGAATTAAATCAATTGGTTCTAGGTTTAATTTTTTAAGAAGATTTTCAATTTCGTTTATATCTAATGGATTTTCAAGATATTTTACAATTTTATATTCAATATTCTTTTCATCAAGAAAAGCCAAACAGTTTCTTGATTTTCCACAACGAGGATTATGTAGTACTTCAATCATATATTTTTTTACAAAGTTCTTTATTTTGGCGTAAAAAATGTTAAATTAGACGAAATAAAATTTTTATTATGTTTTTAGAGAATGCTATAACACGCGAAAACAAGTTTTGGAAATATATTGTAGGATCAATAATTGTTATTGTGGCGTCGTTTTTGGGACAAATTCCTTTTTTAATTGCTGTAGCTGTAAAATCTTTTTCAAGTGGAAAAGCTTTTCCAACGGATGAAAAATCGGTTATGTCTTTTTTGAGCCCTAATTTATCATTGTTTTTATTACTAATTTCGTTTGCGGTTGCTCTATTAGTGCTGTATTTTGTTGTCAAATATTTTCATAAACAGACATTTTTATCGGTAACAACTTCAAGAAGTAAAATGGATTGGAAACGATTTTTCTTTTCATTTATTATTTGGGGAATTTTTACAATTGCTTCAACTGTTTTGATGTATTATGATAGTCCTGAAAACTTTAGCATTAATTTCAAACCAATTCCTTTTGCTATTTTGGCTGTTATAGCCATTGTTTTAATTCCAATTCAAACTAGTACTGAAGAATATGTTTTTAGAGGTTATTTGATGCAAGGATTTGCT
>DAOLYL010000091.1:4605-9170 GCA_035425765.1 Flavobacterium sp.
ATTTTTGGAACGTTACACATAGCTAATCCTGAAGTGCAAAAACTTGGGTACATCGTAATGATTTATTACATCGGAACTGGTTTTTTTCTGGGAATAATTACGTTAATGGATGAAGGAATGGAATTGGCATTGGGTTTTCATGCTGCAAATAATTTAATTGCAGCTTTGTTAATTACATCCGATTGGTCTGCCTTTCAAACGGAATCAATTTTAAAAGATAATTCAGAACCTTCGGCAGGATTGGAAGTTTTAATTCCGGTTTTTGTTATATTTCCTTTATTGTTGTTCCTTTTTAGTAAGAAATACAAATGGACCGATTGGAAAGAGAAATTAACTGGAAAAATAAATATAGTAGAAGTTGAACCTATTCAAAACATTGGAAATCATGACAGTAACTTATGAAAATGTACATAATAAATTTAAGCTAAACGGATTTCATTTAGATAAGGATGATTTGTGTCGCGTTGCTTATAGTTTTATAAAAGAAGGAGAAGAATTTGAAAAACCTGTTGGCGATTTTTTACTAGATTGGTTTGATAACAAAGAGTTTATCCAAATGCAAACTTCGGGTTCAACGGGTATTCCAAAAACAATTTCTGTTAGCAAACAAGCAATGGTTAATTCGGCATTGGCAACAGGTGATTTTTTTGATTTGCAACCAGGAAATAAAGCGTTGCATTGTCTTCCGGTGAAATTTGTTGCAGGAAAAATGATGTTGGTTCGAGCAATGATTTTAGGTTTAGATTTAGAGTTTGTTGCGCCAAAAGCCAATCCGCTAAAAAACAACGAAAGTGATTATGATTTTGTTGCGATGGTTCCGCTACAAGCTCAGAATTCTATCAATGAACTAAAACGCGTGAAAAAAATGATTGTTGGCGGAGCAAAAATTAATAATTCGCTCGAAAAACAGTTGGTTAAATTAAAAACAGAAGCGTTTGAAACCTACGGAATGACGGAAACCATTACGCATATTGCAGCAAAGAAAATAGGAGAGAAGGCATTTACTGTTTTGCCCGATGTTACCATTTCCTATGATGATAGAAATTGTTTGGTCATTCATGCACCAAGAATTTCTGATGAAGTAATTGTGACTAATGATATTGTAGAGTTGATTAATGAAAATCAATTTGTTTTTCTTGGTCGAATGGATAACGTGATCAATAGTGGTGGAATTAAATTAATTCCTGAACAAATTGAAGAAAAACTAGCAGGAAAAATTGACACACGATTTTTTATTGCTTCTAAAGAAGATAAAGAATTGGGTGAAAAAGTAATTTTAGTTATCGAAGGCGAAAAACAAACTATTGATGAAGCTATTTTTTCTGATTTAGATAAATATGAAAAACCAAAAGAAATTGTATTTGTTCCAAAATTTAAAGAAACTGGCAACGGAAAAATCATTAGAAAAGATAGTTTAAATAACTAAAAAAGTCCCGTCTCGTTCAATAAGACGAGATCGGGACTTTTTTGGTTATTTCTGTAATTTAAAAAGGTAATCGGCTGAATGTTTTCCGCTACCATAAACAGAATAGAAAAAACTAATAATTAATACAATACTTGCAATAATTAAATTAGTGACATTCATTTCTCCGACAAAATTGATTAAAACAGCTCCAACTAAAATAGGTAATTGAGCATATAAAGCCCAACGAGTAAATAGTCCAGAAATTATCATTATTCCACCCATAATGTGTGCCGAAGCTACATAATGAAAGATAAACATTCCGCCGAGAAAATTACTAACAGGAGCAATTGCGTCTTCAAATTGTCCGCTGTTTCCAACAAAATACGAACCTTTATAGAGTAGAAAAACGCCAAGCAGAATTCTACCTGCGTCAAACCAAATTGTAGAATGAGCATTCGCCCATTTATTCAAACTTTTTACTGTAGTATCCATAATAATAAGTTTAAAATTTTATCTAAATTACTATTTATTAATGAGATACTGAAATAATTTTGAATAAATTAATTTAATCAATTTTGACTTTTACTTGTTTTTGCTTCCAAAAAAAGTGTTTTTATAAAGAATTTATCAATTGAGATTTCAATTTTATTACTTGGTTTTACCTTAAAGTCAGATTTAATCCAAGCATTTTCTGGATATATTCGTTTAGACTTGCCATTAATTTTAATATCAATTGGCATCAAAAAATTAGTTTCATCGGTTGTCCATTTGTAAAATAAACGTTTATTTTCGATTTTATATTCCAATTTTGGAATTGCAGTATGACGCAAATACTGATTAAATATTGGTGTCAAATCCATACCGCTTTCTTTGTTGAAAAAAGCAATAACGGTTTCTGTATCAATGATTTTATGACGAAAAGTGGTTGAATAATCTAAAATCAGTTTCCACCATTTTGTATCATCATTTATAACATGTCGCAAAGTGTTTAAAAGTAAAGCACCTTTTGGATACATATCGCCTGAACCTTCATTATTAACTCCGTAGTTTCCAATTATTGGACTGCTATTAAAAACATTTTTCTGCAAACCTTTAGCATATTGCATTGCTTTTTCATAACCCAATTGACACTCCACAAAAACAATTTCGGTGTATTGCGTAAATCCTTCGTGTATCCACATGTCAGCAATATCTTTGGAAGTAATGCTGTTTCCAAACCATTCGTGTCCACTTTCGTGAATAGTTATATAATCAAAAGTTAGTCCAATTCCTGTTCGAGATAAATCATTTCCAAGATATCCTTTTAAAAACTTATTTCCATAAGCCACAGCACTTTGATGTTCCATACCTAAATAAGGAGTTTCAACTAATTTATAACCATCTTCTTTGAAAGGATAGTCGCCAAACTTACTTTGAAAACAATCCATCATTGGTTTTACTTCTTCAAAATGCTTTCGGGCTTTTTCTTCGTTATAGCTTAAAACATAATAGTCTAAATCCAATCCTTTGTGATTGTCATGAATGTGAACATAATCGCCGATGTTTAGCGTTATAGTGTAATTATTAATTGGATTTTTAACTTCCCAATCCCAACGAGTAAAGTTATTTTCTAGCTTTTCTGAACCTATGAATCTTCCGTTGGAAACATTCATTAAACCATTAGGAACAGCTACTTTTATACTGGCGCCATTTTCTGGTTCGTCGCTTTGAGAATCTTTACATGGATACCATAAACTCGCTCCAGTTCCTTGAACAGCAACGCCAATCCAATCTTTTCCGTTTTTATCTTTATTAAATACAAAACCGCCATCCCAAGGTGCATTTCTCGCAACCACAGGATTTCCTTGATAATAAAATGTAATGGATTGTGTTGTTTCTTTATTTAATTCTATTGGAAAATCGATAAAAACAGCATTGAATTCTCTTTTGTAATCCAATTTTTGTTTGTTCCAAATGATGGAATCGATTTGCATATTTTCAAACAAATCGATTTGAATTTTTTTAGTATTTTCAACTACTTTAAAAATAATTTCGTTGTTGCCTTTAATCTTTTTTGTTCTTGGTAAAACCATAATGTCAAGATTGTAGCGCAGAACATCGAAACAGGTTCTTTCAAAACGCAATCCGCCGTGAAGCGAGTCTTTTCGGGTGAAAGTTTCTTGTGCAACAAGAGATTGTAAACCAAAAACTATCAAGAAAAAGCAAACTATTTTTTTCATAATTAAAAATCTGTTTCTATGGAAATTGTCATTTCTTCCTTCGAAAATGGGTGAATAAAAGTAATACTTTCAGCGTGAAGATGCAAACGATTGGCTTTGGTTCCATACAAATCGTCGCCAACGATTGGGCAATTTAATCCTAAATTATGTGCTGCGTGAACGCGTAACTGATGCGTTCGTCCAGTAATCGGGTAGAAGTGAACCAAGGTTTGATTGTTTCGAATTTCGATGGTTTTCCATTCGGTTTTTGCTGGTTTTCCGTGTTCGAAACATACAATTTGATTGGGACGATTGTCTAAATCCACACGAAGTGGTAATTCAATTGTTCCTTCGTTTGCGGTTAAAATTCCGTCGAGTAACGCAACGTAGCGCTTTTTTACTTTCCGTTTGATGAATTGTGCTTGTAGGTTTTTATAGCTTTCAAAGTTTTTTCCAATTAAAATAATACCTGAAGTTGACATATCTAACCGATGCACTATCATAGCATTAGGATATCTCGATTGCATTCGAGTTTGTACTGAATCAGTTATTTGTTTTCCTGGAACAGAAAGGAATTCGGCAGGTTTGTTAACCGCAATAATGTGTTCGTCTTCAAAGAGGATTTCGAGTTCTTTTCCATCGGCAGTATTGATTTCAAACGGATTTTTATCGGTTTCAATGCCGTTGAGCATGTGTTTTAAAATCGGTTCGCACTTTCCCATACATGCAGGATAAAATTGTTGGTGCTTTCTAACTTCGGATTTTGGCGATTTTCCCCACCAAAATTCTGCCATAGCAATTGGTTTTAGATTATGTTGAAAAGCATAATGCAACAATTTTGGTGCAGCACATTCACCTGAACCTGCTGGCGGATTTCCGTTGAAGATTTCGGCTAAACTTTTGAGTTGCTTGTTTTTATTGAGAAAAGCATATTCGGTAAAAAGTTGTTGTTGCAACGCAGC
>DAOLYL010000092.1:0-1592 GCA_035425765.1 Flavobacterium sp.
AACAGCGGTTTGGCGCAATAGCTAAATTTACAATAAACAACACGTTCGATTTTCCGCTGGAAAATCTAACTTAACAAGAAAATAATCGTTCACGCAGCCGCTACTGCGCCAAGCCGCGGAACGCACGTTAGCTGTAAGCTACCAGAAAATTCTAAAATGAGGAAAACATATTACATATTTACATTATTTCTCACCTTAATAAGTTGTCGAACAACAGACAGAGAACAAGTTGGGAAATGTTGTGACAAAACTTATGACAATCTTAATGAAGCAATAAAATGCTTTTCACAGACAAGTAATGGAAATCTTGATGAAAGACTTTTATTAATAGCATTTGTAAACAAAGATTTGGAAGTAAATCAAAAGTTAGGTTGGAACATAATCAAAGATTCTGAAATTGTAAAAGTTGCAAAAAGAAATTATGCTTTAGTAATTACAGATATAAATGAATATAAAATACCAACTGAAGATTGCGGTAATTCTATTCAAGATTGCATTAAAAAGAATTCAGGAAAAACCTTTTTTATAATTACCAACAAAGCACAATGCATGTTTAGCGATTGGACAATTGAAGATAGCAAACAGAGCATTATAGATAAACTGGAAATTGGAAATGGTCCTTAATTGGAAAATTGAATAGCTACGTCATATGACGGCAATTTCTCATAATTACGAATTTTGTCCAAAATTCAAGTTCACGTCTCGCAAGAAATTTTATCTTTAACAGAAAATAATTTATTCCGAACATCGCAAAAGCACAAAGCATTTAAACCTTAACCGTAATTTTACTGTGACACCACACAAAAAAATGAATAAGTAGAAAATGATACCCAATTTACCAATCTATATCGCTTTACTTTTCGCACTCACAACCATTGCAACCTTGTTGCTCTTCACTTGGACCATCAGAAACTCAAATACCGAACAAACCCGCAATAAAGCAACACCTATTTGTATAGCTTTCATACTATGGTTACTCCTTCAAGCCGTTTTAACTCTAAACAACAGTTATAATCTTGACACTACATCCTTTCCACCAAAAATAATATTGACCGGAATTCTACCAGCAATTATAACAATCATTATAGCATTCTCTACCCAAAAAGGAAGACAATTCATTGACAGTTTACCACTCAAAAATTTGACCTATCTAAACATAGTGAGAATACCCGTTGAAATCGTTTTGTATTGGCTTTTTCTCAACAAAACAATTCCAGAATTGATGACTTTTGAAGGCAGAAACTTTGACATTCTAGCCGGAATAACAGCACCGATAATTGCCTATTTTGGACTGACAAAAACAACACTCAGCCGACAAACAATTTTACTATGGAATTTTATTTGCCTGGCACTTTTACTAAACATTGTTATCAATGCATTGCTTTCTGCACCATCACCAATTCAAAAATTTGCCTTTGACCAACCCAATATAGCCATTTTGAATTTTCCATTTAGTTGGTTGCCCACCTTTATAGTACCAATTGTTTTGTTTGGACATTTAACATCAATTCGACAATTATTCAAACAAAAAATAACACCTTAATCTATTACAAAGTTTATCATAGCCCGTAAAAAATATTATATTAGTGACT
>DAOLYL010000092.1:1692-9162 GCA_035425765.1 Flavobacterium sp.
ACAGAAGAAAAAATTATAAATGATTTTCAATCTAATGTTTAGTTCTTCTTTATAAAATATGATTTGACAAATAGTTTGAATATAAATATATATTTATTGTTTATCAATAATTATTTATTATATTTGTGACATAATTTTAAAACATTTTAATTATGTCAAAAACAAACAACATCATCTTTTGGAGCTTATATGTTATAGCTTGGCTCATTTTTGTCGGCTTGTCTATTGAAGCTGGTGGTTTACTCGTAAATTTCTTTTTCAGTTTATATAATCCTGAATTTGTCCAAAATCTATATCAAAAATTAGACTTAACAAACATGTATGAAGCCAGTAAAATAGCTTTTTTTAGTGTCTATAGCTTTATTTTAGTCATTTCAATTTTAAAAGCTTGCCTGTTTTATACTGTTATCACACTAATGCACAAAATGGATTTGTCAAAACCATTCCACACTTTTGTAGCAACAAAAATTTCACAAGTAAGTTATTTTACCCTTTCAATTGGATTGCTAAGCTACATAGGTAAAGAACAAGTTAATGATTTAAAACATTACGGCTTTGTACCTGAGAACTTAAACCAATTTTGGGCAGACAGCCAGGCATTTATTTTAATGGGTGCAGTAATCTATATTATCGCTACTATATTTAAAAAAGGAGTAGATCTTCAAAACGAAAATGATTTAACCGTTTAAACTATGGCAATAATTGTAAACTTAGACGTGATGATGGCAAAACGTAAAATCTCACTTAATGAACTTTCAGAAAAAGTTGATTTGACATTATCTAACCTTTCCATCCTAAAAACAGGAAAAGCAAAGGCAATCCGTTTTAGCACCTTAGAATCCATTTGTAAAGCTTTAGATTGCCAACCTGGCGATATTTTAGAATATAGTAATGATACTGAAAAACTATAAGACTAAATGGATTTATCGTGATTATCTACAATAAATTTTATCAATAATCTTCTACTTCTAAAAGCTAATTTTAGTACTTTTGCACCATGATTAAAGTTGTTGTTATTGGTGCTGGCAATGTTGCCCAACATTTGATTTTGGCATTCCAAAAAGCCAAAGAAGTTCAGCTAATTCAAGTACTAGCTCGCAACAAAAATGAGTTGACACACCTACTCGATTCTGATTGCATTACTTCAAATTTTTCTCAATTAGAAGAAGCAGATTTGTATATTATTGCTGTTAATGATAAAGCAATACAAGACGTTTCTAGCCAAATACCTTTTGAGAATAAATTAGTGGTTCATACTTCGGGAAGTACTGATATGAGTATGATACATTCAAAAAACAGAAAAGGTGTTTTTTATCCGTTGCAAACTTTTTCAAAAGCTAAACAAGTAGATTTCAATACTATTCCAATAGCTTTAGAGAGCGAAAACCCAACAGATTATATAATACTAGAAAAGGTAGCAAAAGCCATTTCAAATGAAGTGCATCAAATTAACTCCGTGCAACGAAAAGCATTGCATGTAGCAGCCGTTTTTGTGTGTAATTTTACCAATCATTTATACCAAATTGGAGAAACCATTTGCGAAGAAAACCAACTTTCGTTTGATTTATTAAAACCTCTAATTATAGAAACGGCCGATAAAATTCAAACTTTATCACCAAACGAAGCACAAACTGGTCCAGCCAAGAGAAACGATACCACAACGATTAACTCCCATTTGAATTTTCTAAAAGATGAAAATCAAATAAACATATATAAAACACTAACCAAATCAATCATTGATAATGGAAAAAAGTTATAAAGAATTCATGAACGACATCACTACTTTTATTTTTGATGTAGATGGCGTTTTAACAGACAGTTCGGTTCATATCACACCAACTGGTGAAATGCTTCGCATCATGAACATTCGTGATGGATTTGCAATGAAAGCTGCTATCGAAAGTGGTTATAATGTTTGCATCATTTCAGGCGGAAATAACGAAGGTGTTCGCATTCGATTGAGAAATTTAGGCATAACTGATATCCATTTGGCTTCGCCAGACAAAGTAGCAACGTTCAATGAATATACAGAATTGTATAACATTAAACCAGAACAAGTTTTATATATGGGTGATGACATTCCTGATTTTCATGTGATGCAATTAGTAGGTTTACCAACGTGTCCGCAAGATGCAAGCCCTGAGATAAAAGCGATTTCAAAATATATTTCACACAAAAATGGAGGAAAAGGTGCCGTTCGTGAAGTCATTGAACAAGTGATGAAAGCACAAGGAAAATGGCACATGTATTATAACGGAAAACACGATTAGTCTTGGATATTAGATTTTAAATATAGCATTTACTCAACAATGAAATACCTTAAATTAATACGTTACCAAAATTTACTTCTGATTGCTTTTATGCAATTAATCCTCAGATATGGTTTCTTAAAACTACAAAATGTTGAATTGGCTTTAGCCGATTGGCAGTTTGGCTTACTCGTTTTAGCTACTATTTTTATTGCTGCTGGCGGTTATGCCATCAACGATATTATGGATCAAGAAACAGATAATGATAACCGTCCAAACAGCGTTATAGTTGGAAAAAGTGTGACAGAAAACATGGCTTACAATTGCTACTTTGGATTTACAATTATTGGTGTTTTGATAGGTTTTTATTTGTCAAACCTTGTCATGAGAAATAGTTTTTTTGGGATTTTTATAATTTCATCTGTTCTGCTTTATCTGTATGCAACAAGTTTAAAACAAATCGCTGTTGTTGGAAATATTGTTGTGGCTTTGGTGTTAGCTTTGAGTGTTTTAATCGTTGGAATGTTTGATATTATTCCAGCTACCGATTTTAACAATCAACAACAAATGAAAATGTGGCTATATATTCTACTTGACTATGCAATATTCGCTTTTATCATAAATTTCATAAGAGAAATAGTGAAAGATTTACAAGATTTAAATGGCGATTATAATCAAGGTATGAAAACATTACCTGTTCTTTTAGGTATTGAAAAAACAACAAAAGCAGTTACCATTCTTTCCATATTGGCTACAGTAGCTTTGCTCTGGTATGTCAATCATAATTTAATGAATTCGAAATTATATTTTGCAACTGTTTATGCTCTATTATTTATCATAAGTCCAATGCTGTTTGTAGCCATAAAAGCATGGTCAGCTACTACTTCTAAAGAATTTCGTTTGTTGAGCACAATTCTAAAAGCGATTATTTTCTTCGGAATACTTTCTATTTTTATCATTACACTAAACATATTGTATAATGCTTAAAGAAAAATTAAAAGGATATAAAATCATTTTAGCTTCTGGTTCGCCAAGAAGACAGCAGTTCTTCAAAGACTTGGATTTGGATTTTGAAATCAAATTAAAAGAAGTTGAAGAAATTTATCCTGATACGCTTCAAGGTATTGAAATTACTAATTTTTTAGCAGAACTTAAAGCCAATTCTTTTAATAACGAAATACTATCAAACGAAATAATTGTCACTAGCGACACTATTGTTTGGTTTGAAAATAAAGCGTTAGGAAAACCAAAAGATGCTGAAGATGCGTTCCAAATGTTACAATCAATGGCTGGAAAAACACACGAAGTGATAACTTCCGTTTGTATCAAAACTATTTCAAAATCAGACCTTTTACACACAATAACTAAAGTAACTTTTAATCCAATTAGCGACGAAGAAATTCAATATTACATTCAAAACTACAAACCTTTCGACAAAGCTGGTGCTTATGGAATTCAAGAATGGATTGGATTAATGGCGATTTCTAAAATAGAAGGTTCTTATACTAATGTCGTTGGTCTTCCAACCGATTTAGTTTATGACTATTTATCTAACTTCAATTCTACAAAATGAATTTCTTAAGCGTTTATACAAAAGAAGTTTTTGCAACAGGAATAGTATTATTTGCTTTAATACTATTACGCTTTTTCATCGCAAAATTAGTTAGAAAATATGCCCGAACTAGCTCAATCATAGAACACAGAACCAATTTAGTAATTAAATACATTCACATATTGCTAAATCTTCTTGCAATTGTTGCTTTAATCATAATTTGGGGAGTTGAAAAAAAGGACATTCTAGTTACTTTTTCATCTGTAGCAACCGTAATTGGTGTTGCAATGTTTGCTCAATGGTCTATTTTAAGTAACGTAACCTCTGGAATTATATTATTTTTCTTTTTTCCTTTTAAAATTGGAGATATTATCAAAATCCATGATAAAGATTTTCCAATTCAAGCTGAAATTGAAGACATTAGTGCTTTTCATGTCAATCTAAAAACTACAGACGGCGAAAGAATTACCTATCCAAATAATCTATTACTTCAAAAAGGAATTTCAATTATTAATCAAAATTTTGATGATAAAGATTTCGTTGATTAATACATTATAAACTATCTTTGCAAAGAATTTTTGTTATCCCAAATCTACGAAAATAATGAAGCTACACTCTTTTATACTAGCTATGCTATTCGCATTGTTATCCAACATCTCTTATTCTCAAATTGCTGAGAGAAATTACAAACTTGAAGTTAATCCAAAAAACAACTGTCTTTACAGGTATTTTTATTATCCAAATATTCAAACGTATTACGATTCGCTAAAAAAAGTATTCTACTATAAACAAAACGGCGAATGGATAACTACTGAAGAACTTCCTCAAAATTATGGCGGTTATTCTCTTTATAAATTTTCTCGTGTCGATATAAGCGATTATGATGACGATGAACCTTATCTTTTAATTGAAGAGCATAAAATTAAATATCCATACAAAAGAAAAGGTTATTAACTCCAAATGCTATTTTTTTCTTAAAATCACTTTCCTGCTACTATTTTTCTTATCTTTGACGTAAGTTATTAATATTTTATTAATGTTATTAACAATTTGTTGTTTTTCAAAACAGACAAATAATTGAAAAATACTCATCAGTATTGTATTTAAAATATTACAGAATTATTAAAAAACAACACTTAATCGATGTTTTTGTTGTTTTAATCGATTATTTATATACATTTGTACTCTATAACTGAGATACTGAAAATGTTTATTTATAAAAACAAGTATCTGAACTAAAAATCATTATTATGAATGCGAAAAAAATACTTTTAGTGTTTGCATTTATTTATTGTAACACTATTTCGGCACAAGTAACTTATTTGGATAACACCAATAATCTAAAGTTCAATTCCCAAACGAATTGTCAATTAAGATATCTCTATTTCCCTAATCTTCAAGCGTATTTTGACAAATTAGACAAAGTTTATATCTTTCAAGAAAAAGGCGAATGGATAAAAGCGGAAGAACTTCCAAATAATTATGGAGGTTATTCTCTTTACAGCAAAGTTAGAGTTGTAATCACTGACTATGATGAAGACCAACCTTTTACCCAGATAAAAATTCATAAAAAACAATTTCCTTATAGTGCAAAAGGTCATTTTACTTATGCTACCGCATCTATTGATTAGTCAAAATTTAGTGTTAAATTCAAATTAAATAAAACACCATTTTTTATTTAATATGTATATTTGAAGCTATTGCAAACCAAAGAACAAAAAATGCAAAAGCTTTACAAATATTCCATTTTATTTTTCCTTTTATTATTTCAAACAAGTCAAGCGCAACAACCTGTTAAACTTACTACTGCTGAAATTTATAATCAAATCCAAAAATTAAATTTTCTCGGCTCAGTTCTGTACATCGCAGCTCATCCTGACGATGAAAACACTAGATTAATTTCCTACTTATCCAATGACACAAAAGCACGAACTGGCTATTTATCACTAACTCGTGGAGATGGCGGACAAAACTTAATTGGAACCGAACTTCGCGAATTACTTGGCGTAATTAGAACACAAGAACTTATCGAAGCTCGAAAAATTGATGGTGGCGAACAGTTTTTTTCGCGTGCCAATGACTTTGGATATTCTAAAAATCCAACGGAAACTTTAGAAATTTGGGATAAAAATCAGGTTTTAAGCGATGTTGTTTTAGCAATTCGCAAATTCCAACCTGATATAATTATCAATCGTTTTGATCACCGTTCACCAGGAACAACTCATGGTCATCACACCGCTTCGGCAATGTTGAGCATGGAAGCTTTTGACAAAGTTAATGATGCAAACGTTTTTCCAAATCAATTGGAATTGGTTAAAATTTGGCAACCAAAACGAGTTTTCTTCAACACTTCTTGGTGGTTTTATGGAAGCAGAGAAAAATTTGAAAAAGCAGATAAATCCAATTTAGCACAACTTCAAATTGGAACCTATTATCCAACAATTGGAAAATCAAACCAAGAAATTGCCGCTCTAAGCAGAAGTCGTCATCAATCGCAAGGATTTGGTTCTACTGGTTCTCGAGGCGAAGAAGACGAATATTTAGAATTCTTGAAAGGTGAAAAACTCAGCGATAAAAACAATATTTTTGAAGGAATTGACACTTCTTGGAACAGAGTTCAAGGCGGAAAAGCCATCGGAGAAATTTTAGCTAATGTTGAAAAAAACTTCGATTTCAAAAATCCTTCGGCAAGCATTTCTGAATTAGTAAAAGCGTATGATTTAATTCAAAATTTATCTGAAACACATTGGAAAACAGTCAAGTCTGAAGAAATAAAGAAAGTAATTGCAGCATGTGCTGGCTTATATCTGGAAGCCGTTTCCGAAGTGCAAGAAACCACACCAAATGCTACTATAAAAGTGAAATTGGAAGCCATCAACCGCAGCAATGTTAAAATGAATTTGAATACAATTCAAACTTATCCTAGCTCGATGAATACAATGGAAATTACTGAATTAGGAACCAATAAGTTAATTACAAAAACCATCGAATTAGAACTTCCAAATGATATAAATTATTCTAATGCTTATTGGCTCAATGAAACAGGAACAGACGGAATGTATCGTGTTGATGACATGAAAAACATTGGAATTCCTGATGTAATTCGTCAAACGAAAGTTACTTTCTTAATTGAAATTAATGGAACAACCATTCCTTTTGAACGCAATATAATTTACAAATACAACGACGATGTAAAAGGCGAAGTATATCAACCGCTTGATATTGTTCCGGTTGCAACATCAACAATTGCTGAAAAAGTATATATTTTCAACAATGACCGAAGCAAAACCGTTACCGTAAAAGTTAAAGCTGGAAAAGATAAAATCTCAGGAAATGTAAAACTTCAGCTTCCTGAAAACTGGTCGGTTTCGCCAACAGAAATTCCGTTTTCTTTGGATAGAAAAGGTGAAGAAGTTTTGGCAGTTTTCAATGTTTCGCCATCACGAGAAATTAGTGAAGTAGAAATTAAAAGTATTGTAATAATTGATAATCAGGTATTTGACAAAGAAAAAATAGATATCAACTATTCGCATATTTACAAACAAATGGTTTTAAAACCAGCCGTTGCCAAAGCCATTCGTTTAAAAATTAAAACCAAAAGTGAAAAAATAGCTTACATTATGGGTGCAGGCGATGAAGTTCCAAAGAGTTTACAACAAATGGGATATG
>DAOLYL010000093.1:0-9096 GCA_035425765.1 Flavobacterium sp.
TATAAAGATTACTTGAAATCAACCCTTCAATCATTAGAAGTTGAGGAGTTAAATCCAGATTTTGAGAATTATTTGGTTCAAAAAGTAAAAGAAAATCCAACCAACGTATTGTATAAATTCATGCTTTATGATGCATATATGCATAACAAAAAACTTGAATTTGCGTTTGATGTTATGGAAGAACTTGATGTTATGTATCCAAATAGTTCAATAGTCAAAACGCGACTTACGGAATATTATGCTTATAAAGAAGATTATGCAAAGGTTAATGAAATTGTGAAAAATTTAGAACTTCAAGATGCTGATTATTTTTATACAATTGCTACCAAAGCACAAGATTCTGAATGGCTGAAAACCGCTAGTATTGCTGAGCTTGAAAAATATAGAGAGAAAGCAAAAAAATTAACAACTCCTGTTTTAGGTTACTTGTATGATTTCTTAATTAATGCAAGAAATGCGAACATAGAAGCCATGATGCAAAATGCAGAACAAATCATCGGAACTTCAAGTAACAGCGAATTTTATATCACAACTTTTGCTCCATTATATGATTCTCTTGAAAAAAACAAAGAGAAAGCTATAAAAATGTTAGAAGATTTGGTTAGCAAAAAAGACAACTTCAATGCTTTGTCGCAACTTGTTGGCTATTATCGAGCTGCGGACAGAAAAGAAGATGTAAAGAAATTATTCATTGAAAGAAAAACTAATTATCCCTATTTTACTGGTGTTGCATCTGATTATATTAGCATGTTAATTGAAGAAAAAAAGTATGCTGATGCTTTAGTTGAAATTGATAATTCGTTGGGTTTATTTCCTTATTCCTATCAACTTTTAGAACAAAAAGGAAAGGTTTATAATTATATGAATAACGTTAAAGATGCAGAAAAGTATATTCGTCAATCGCTTACACATAATTCTGAAAATAATCAATTGAGAAATCAATTATACGATATAACAAAAACACCAGATGAAATTGAAGAAATTGATATAAAAGACAAGTATAAAGTAATAAAGGAAAGAAGAAATTCTAAGCTCAAAAGCGATTATGGAGTTGTTACTTTGATAGATCAATATATTGTGAACATACTTCCTGAAGGTGGAAGAAAGTCAAAAGTGGTTCTTGTTTATGAAATTATCGATGAAAATGGTATTGAGCAAATGAAAGAATATCAATTGAATACGTATTCGTTAACACTTCAAAAATCAGAAATTGTAAAAGCTGACGGAAGTATTGTTCCCGCGGAAGAAGGTTCTGGAACATTGGTTTTTTCAAATTTAGCTATTGGCGATGTTATCTATATTGAATATGAATCGTATAGTAATTCAACGGGACGATTTTATAAAGACTTTAATTTAGATTGCTATTTCAATAGTACTTATCCAACTGTTGAAGCTGTTTTTGCGATTATAAATCCTGAAAATGTAAATTATTCTACAAAATTATTCAACGGAAACATAACACCAATAGTAAAGAAAATAAACAATAAAACGTGTACTATTTGGAAGCGAACTAATGTTCCAGCAATGCCATTATTAGAACCATATTCAAAAAATTTCACCGATTTGACTAATACAATTAATGTTAGTTCAATAAAATCATGGAAAGAAATTTCAAATTGGTATGCCGATTTGGTTAAAAAAACATTGACTTTAGATAAAATTACAAAAAGTACTTTTGATCAAATTTTCCCTAATGGAATTGCCAACTTATCACAAGAAACGATTGCTAAAAAAATATATACTTATATAGGTGAAAACATCAAATATTCTTCACTAGATTTTAGACAAAGCAATCATGTTCCTCAAAAACCATCAAAAACGATTACAACAAAATTGGGTGATTGCAAAGATGTATCAACTTTATTCGTGGCATTATCACAATTAGCAGGTTTAAAATCCAACTTAGTTTTAGTATCAACAAGCGAAAACAGTTCCAATATGATGTCACTTCCTTCAATAGGATTTAATCATTGTATTGTGCAAACGAACTTCAATGGGAAAGAAGTTTTTTTAGAACTTACAGATAAATTTTTGCCATTCAAAGCATTACCAATGTCATTATATAAAGCAAATGCCTTGGTTATTTCTTTTGATAAAGCAGAAAACGAAAAATCATCAATTATCGAAATTCCATTTGAAAATGCAACCGTAAACTCATTGAATACAACAAGTACTGTTACAGTTACTGATAAAGAAATCAATTTTGTAAACAATCGAAAAGTTGTTGGTGCCAACAAATCGTATTATAATGAATTGTTTTCAAGTTCAACAACAGAAGACGTTCGCAAAAAAGATTTAGAAGAACAATACAACACAAAACTTAAAAAAGGAGTGAAATTAGTATCTGCCAAATTAATTAAAAATGAAACTTTTGACGATTCTATCGAATTTGAAACGCAATTGCAGATAAGTGAAAAAATTAAAAGCGTTGGAAATTTAAAAATAATTGACATTCCTTTTATAGATAAGGTTTACACAAGAGATGTAATTGCACAAGAAACTAGAAACTATGATATAGATTATGCTTCATATGAAAACAATCTAGATTATAACACGGCTATTTTCTTAAACATTCCAGAAGATAAAAAATTCACAGAAGTTCCAGAAAACAAGACCTATAAGTATAAAAATCACAATTATGCTATTTCTTTTGAACTAGTAAAACCTAATTCGTTAAAAATTACTAGAATTGTAAAAGCATCTTGGGATAACATCAGTGTTGCGGAATACCCGGAATTTAAACAATATATTGAAGATGTTCTTGCTAATGAAGAGCAAGTAGTTGGTTTTAAGTAGAATAATTATTCATGTAAATAAAAAATGGGGTTTTTAAACCCCATTTTTTTATTTAAATTATATATTTTTTAAATTTTTGCGTATTCAGTTAAAGCTTCTTTCAAAATCTCAACCGAACGAATTAAGTCTTCTTTTTTCAAAACGTAAGCAATTCTAATTTCATCTAAACCAACATTTGGTGTAGAATAAAAACCAGCAGCTGGAGCAACCATGACAGTTTCTCCATTGTTGTCATAAGATTCAAGAAGCCATTTTGCAAAATCGTCAGCACTTTCTACAGGAAGTTTTGCTATACAATAAAAAGCACCTTTTGGAGTTGCTACTTTTACACCTTCAATTTTGTTCAATTCGCTAATTAAAGTGTCTCGTCTTTCTTTGTATTCATTAATTACATCGTCAAAATAACTTTGTGGAGTATCTAATGCTGCTTCGCTGGCAATTTGAGCATAAGTTGGCGGACTTAATCTTGCTTGAGCAAATTTCATTGCCGTTGCCATTACTTCTTTGTTTTTTGAAACAATACAACCTATTCTTGCTCCACACATGCTATATCTTTTTGAAACAGAATCAATCATAATAGCATTTTCTTCAATTCCAGGAACATTCATTACAGAGAAATGTTTATCACCATCATAAATAAATTCACGATAAACTTCATCAGCAATTAAGAATAAATCATGTTTTTTTACCATTTCTGCCAATTGATAAATCTCTTCTTTTGAATATAGATATCCTGTTGGATTTCCAGGATTACAAATAAGAATAGCTTTTGTTTTTGGAGTGATTAATTTTTCAAAAGCCGAAATCGGTGGCAAAGCAAATCCTTCATCAATAGTTGAAATCACAGGAACAACTTTAACTCCTGAAGCTGTAGAAAAGCCATTATAATTAGCATAAAATGGTTCTGGAATAATTATTTCATCATCTGAATCCATAGTACTTCCCATAGCAAAAAGTAATGCTTCTGAACCACCAGTTGTAATGATTATATCAGCAACTTCAACTGGTAAACCGTGAGTTTTGTAATAAGCTGAAAGTTTAGTTCTATAACTTTCAAAACCAGCCGAATGGCTGTATTCTAAAATTTTAATATCATTATTTTTTATTGCATTCAATGCAACTTCTGGCGTTTTAATATCTGGTTGACCAATATTTAAATGATAAACTTTATGTCCTTTTTTCTTTGCTATTTCTGCATAAGGAACTAATTTTCTTATTGGAGATTCAGGCATTTGTTGCCCTTTTTGAGAAATTTTTGGCATGATTATAATTTTATAATGTACAAAATTGCGATATTTTTTTTTGGTAACCAATAATTAACTTCAATTTAAAAATGGTTAAACTAGATAACCTATTTTTATTTTTCTTAAATTAGCTAAAATCATCATCAATGTTTAAATCATTTCTATATTTTATTTTGCTCTCAACTGCTATAACTTATGGTCAGTCAGAGTTTAAATTTGAAAACAATAAAAAAAAGATAGTCATTCCTTTTACACTTATTAATAATCTAGTTTTTGTTCCATTAAATTTAAATGGTGAAGAATTAACTTTTTTATTAGATACAGGAGTTGAAGAGACAGTTATTCTTAGTATAGATGAAACTCAGGATTTGAAACTTCATAATGTTGAAACAATAAAATTGAGAGGTCTTGGAAGTAATGAAGCAGTTGATGGTTATAAATCTTCTAATAATAGAGTTGAACTCAATGGTTTTGTTGATACTAAACACGAATTATATATAATTTTGGATCAAGAATTTAATTTTTCTGCTCAAATAGGAATTCCTGTTAATGGCATTTTAGGATATCATTTTTTTAAAAATCATTTAGTAGAAATTGATTATCAACATAAAAAAGTAATAATTTATCGTGAAAAAAGTGCTAAACTGAGTAATAAATTACGAAGAAGATTTCACAAAGACAGTATTTCTATTGAACTAAGTAAACCTTATCTAATTACTGAAATTGAGCAAAATGAAAATATAATTAAATCAAAACTATTATTAGATACAGGTAACAGTGATGCTATTTGGTTATTTTCTAACAAACAAAAGAAAATTGCGCCACCAATAAAAAATATTGAGGATTATTTAGGAAGAGGATTTAGTGGAAACGTATATGGAAAAAGAGGTAGGATTCAGAGCTTTAAATTTGGAAATAAAACATTTGAGAATCCAATAGTAACCTTTCCTGATTCAACATCACTAAAAAGTGTCAACTTTGTTCCCGGCAGATTGGGTTCAATTGGAGGTGAAGTCATATCACGATTTAATGTTTTTTTTGATTATAAAGAGCAAGCAATATATACATCACCAAATCATAAAATAAACGAACCTTTTAGTTTCAACATGAGTGGAATTGATGTAGAACACGCTGGATTGGAATGGGGAACAGAAACGATTCAAGAAAGAAGTTCTGGAATTAAAGTTTATACCAATAAAGACACTAGTTACGAACCTAATTTTAAAATTAAATTTAGTTTAAAACCAATATTCAAAATTTTTAATGTTAGAATTGCTTCTGAAGCAGAAAAAGCAGGTCTCAAAAAAGGAGATAAAATAATTAGAATTAATGGCACACATGCACACAATTTGAGTATCGAAAGGATTAACAAACTACTTAAAGAAGAAGACGGAAGAACCATACTTTTTGAAATTGAACGAGATGGAAAAAATCTAAAAATTAGATTTCCACTTAAAAATATTCTATAAAAAAAGCTCCGAAAATTTTCGGAGCTTTCTGTTCTATTGCATCAACATCGGACTTGTATTCTTCTTTTCTAATAAATTCACAACTGGTTTTACAACAACTTCGCCTTTAATTTTTAACGCAACGCGACCTTCATCATAATTAACAGCATTAGATTCAACCGTTATAGTCTTTCTAATTGGACCAGGATTCATATTATATTTCACTTCAATTTTTCCTGTTTTCCCTGGCTGAATAGGTTCAGTAGGTTTACTTGGAACAGTACATCCACAACTACTTTTCACATCAGAAATAATCAACGGTGCATCGCCAGTATTAGTAAACTCAAAAATGCGCAAACCATTGTCATCTTCCTTATTAACAGTACCATAATCAATAGTATTGTCCTTAGCTTTAAACTCAATTTTTGCACCAACTTGGGCAAAAGCAACAACGTTAAAAAGCAATACAGCAAATAGTATAATTTTTCTCATAGGTTCAAATAGTTAAAATTTGGTTTATAAAATTACTCTCTTTAAATTAAAATACAAAAAAATACGTCTTAATTTTTTCTAAAGAATTACTTTTGCAGTTAAAATTACAAAAAGCATACCAAAAATTAGGAGCGAATGGCAAGTCTATATTTGCATACCATTTTCCTGCTTTCCGTCTCGTAAAAAACGAGACTACAATCAGGGCTAGTTAATAAACGTATTGCACTTTTGGAAACACAAATAAACGAATAATCGAATAAACAAATAACCAAATATGTCAATTCCAGCACAATTCAACGCCAAAGAAGTAGAAAAAAAATGGTACGACTACTGGATGAAAAACAACTATTTTCATTCAAAACCAGATCATAGAAAACCATATACCATAACAATTCCACCACCAAACGTGACTGGAGTGTTACACATGGGACATATGTTAAACAATACAATCCAAGATGTTTTAATTCGTCGTGCACGATTAAAAGGATTCAACGCATGTTGGGTTCCTGGAACCGATCACGCATCAATTGCAACTGAAGCCAAAGTTGTTGCCAAACTAAAAAGCGAAGGAATTAACAAAGCCGATTTAACCCGCGAAGAATTTTTAAAACACGCTTACGATTGGACTGATAAATACGGAGGAACAATCCTTGAACAACTAAAACAATTAGGATGTTCTTGTGATTGGGATAGAACCAAGTTCACCATGGATGAAGATATGTCAGCTTCTGTTATAAAATCATTCGTAGATTTATACAACAAAGGATTGATTTATCGCGGTTACCGAATGGTAAATTGGGATCCAGAAGCAAAAACAACATTGTCAGACGAAGAAGTAATTTTTGAAGAAAAACAAGGAAAATTATATTTCATAAAATACAAAATTGAAGGTTCAGAAGATTTTTTAACCGTTGCAACAACACGTCCAGAAACCATTTTTGGCGATACTGCAATTTGTATTAATCCAAACGACGAACGTTTTTCTCATCTAAAAGGAAGAAAAGCAATCGTTCCAATTTGTGGTCGCGTAATTCCAATTATTGAAGATGAATATGTTGATGTAGAATTTGGAACAGGTTGTTTAAAAGTTACGCCAGCACATGATGTAAACGATAAAACACTTGGTGATAAACACAATCTTGAAATCATCGATATTTTCAATGAAGATGCTACTTTAAATTCATTTGGATTGCATTATCAAGGAAAAGACCGTTTTGTAGTTCGTGAAGAAATTGCAATCGAATTAGAAAATAATGGTTCGTTAACCAAAACAGAAACACACCTTAATAAAGTAGGAACTTCAGAAAGAACCAAAGCTGTTATCGAACCTCGTTTATCAGATCAATGGTTTTTAAGCATGGAAGAATTAGTAAAACCTGCCATAAAAGCTGTTTTGGAAACCGAAGAAATAAAATTATATCCAAGTCGTTTTAATAATACGTATCGTCATTGGTTAGAAAACATCCGTGATTGGAATATTTCGCGCCAACTTTGGTGGGGACAACAAATTCCCGCTTATTATTATGGTAATGGTAAAGAAGATTTTGTAGTTGCTGAAAATATCGAAGATGCTTTAGAATTAGCTAAACAAAAAACTTCAAACTCCAAACTCCAAACTTCCGACTTACATCAGGACGAAGATGCTTTAGATACTTGGTTTTCATCTTGGCTATGGCCAATGGCAGTTTTTGGAGGAATTCTCGAACCAGAAAACGAAGATTTCAAATATTATTATCCAACCAATGACTTAGTAACTGGACCAGATATTTTATTCTTTTGGGTTGCCCGAATGATTATTGCTGGATATGAGTATGCTGGCGAAAAACCATTTACAAACGTCTATTTAACAGGTTTGGTTCGTGATAAACAACGTCGTAAGATGTCAAAATCATTAGGAAATTCACCTGAACCATTGGAATTGATTGAAAAATTTGGTGCTGACGGAGTTCGTGTTGGATTGTTGTTGAGTGCTTCGGCAGGAAATGACATTATGTTTGACGAAGAATTATGTAACAATGGAAAAGCTTTTGCAAATAAAATTTGGAATGCTTTCCGCTTAATAAAAGGTTGGGAAGTTGCCGATATTCCACAACCAGAAAGCTCAAAAGTTGCCATTGAATGGTATGAAGCAAAATTGCAGCAAACCTTAGTTGAAATCGAAGACCATTTCGAAAAATACCGTTTATCTGATGCGTTGATGAGTATTTACAAATTGGTTTGGGATGATTTCTGTTCGTGGTTTTTAGAAATGATAAAACCAGCATACCAACAACCAATCGATAAAGCTACATTTAGTAAAGCTATCGAAATGCTGGAAGCAAACTTAAAATTATTGCATCCATTCATGCCGTTCTTAACAGAGGAAATTTGGCAACATATAGCCGAAAGAACTCCAGAGCAAGCATTAATTATTGCAGAATATCCAAAAATGACTTCTTTTGATGAAAAACTAATCGCTGATTTTGATTTTGCATCCGAAGTTATTGCTGGAATTCGAACCATTCGAAAAGAAAAAAACATTGCGATGAAAGATGCAATCGATTTGAAAGTAGTAAACAACGAAAAAGTTTCTTCTCATTTTGATACGGTAATCATGAAACTTGGCAACGTTACTTCATTAGAATATACTGCTGAAAAAATTGACGGAGCTTTAACTTACAGAGTAAAATCGAATGAATATTTTATTCCAGTTTCAGGAAATATTGATATTGCTGCCGAAATTGCAAAGCTTACCGAAGAATTAAAATATACACAAGGTTTCCTTCGTAGTGTTCAAGGAAAATTGGCAAATGAAAAATTTGTTTCTGGCGCGCCAGCTCAAGTTCTGGAAAACGAACGTAAAAAAGAAGCTGATGCTCTTGCAAAAATTACTACCATAGAACAAAGTTTAGCTAGTTTGCAATAAAAACAATAAAAAAATCCTATCAATTTGATAGGATTTTTTATTATAAGTAAGTTAAATAAGGTTGTACAAACGTTTTATTTTACTTTTTTCACAACAGCTTTAAAAGCTTCTGGATGGTTCATTGCTAAATCAGCTAATACTTTACGGTTCAATTCGATACCGTTTTTCTTAACTAATCCGATGAATTGAGAGTAACTCATTCCTTCCAATC
>DAOLYL010000094.1:0-1644 GCA_035425765.1 Flavobacterium sp.
GGTTTATAATTTAACTTTTTGAATGTTTCTAAAACTGTCATTCCTTGAACGCATCCTGCTCCATCGTCTTGAGAACCGTCGGCTAAATCCCAAGAATCTAAATGTCCACCAACAATCATAATCTTTTCTGGATATTCACTTCCTTTAATTTCTCCAATTACATTATGTGATAGTACATCGTCAAAAGTTTGACATGACATTTTTAAATAAAATTTCAATGACGGATTACTTTTCAACTTCTTACTTAACAATTCAGCTCCATTAGTACTTATTGCTGCAGTAGGAATATATTTTTCTTTGGGTAAATCACCATAACTTTGAGTACCTGTATGAGGAAAATCATCCAATCGTAAATTCATGGAGCGAACTAATGTTCCAACCGCACCAAGTTTTGATGCTTCCATTGCTCCATAAAATCGTTGATCAACACATTTTCCATAGGAAGTAAACGATTCTATATTTGTTGGTTCCATTGGTCTATTATAAAAAACTATTTTGCCTTTCACGCTGTTTTCTCCTAAGTTTCTTAATTCCTCAATTGATTTAACTTCAATGATTTCAGCAGTCAATCCTTTTTTAGAAGTAGCTATTGAGCTACCAAGTGCACAAATTGGAACTACTGTTTTTTGTTTTCCGTCTAGTATATAGGCAGACTCTTTTTCTCCTCTAACCCATTTTGGAACCATCACTTCTTGAAGAAAAACCCTGTCAAGTCCAAGTGTTTCAAGTTCAGCTTTTGTATATATAACTCCTTTTTCTGCACCTTCTGAACCTGAAAGTCGTTGTCCAACTTTATTAGACAAATCATCGAGCCACGAATAACATTTAGAATTAGTCAATGAAAAATCATAAATTTTCTTCAACATAACTTCATCATCATTTTGTGCAAAAGAAAAAAGTGAAGAAAATAAAAGAGGTAAAAAGAATTTTTTCATTATTTATATTTTTATCAAAAATAATCGAAAAAACATTTGGTCAATGAAAAAATTATCATTTACTTTGTTTTTCAAAGTACTTTAAAAATGGAAAACGAAAAATATCTTAAAGACATTCAGGACATCAAACAAATGATGTCGCAATCTTCTCGCTTCATTTCATTAAGTGGATTATCGGGAATATTGGCTGGGATTTATTCCTTAATTGGCGCATGGTTAGCTTATAAAACCATTTACTTTGACACTTCAACTATGGGTTCATATAGAACGCTAATCATATCCTACGAAGCAGTGGTAAAATTATTCATCATTGCAGCTTCGGTCATTGTTTTATCAATTATAACAGGATTGGTTTTAAGTTTACAAAAAGCAAAAAAAGCAAATGAAAGTTTGTGGAACCCAACATCAAAACGATTATTAATCAATTTTTTAATTCCGTTATTGACTGGAGGATTTTTCATCATTTTTCTAATTGAAAAAGAAATGTTGAGCATAATTGCACCGTTGATGCTGATTTTTTATGGAATGGCTTGTCTTAATGCAAGTAAATATACACTTGGCGATGTTCGTTATTTAGGAATTACAATGATTATTTTAGGATTATTATCAACCTGGTTTTTAGGATATGGATTATTGTTTTGGGCATTAGGTTTTGGCGTTTGTCATGTTGTTTATGGTGCGTTGATGTATTTTAAATACGATAGAAATT
>DAOLYL010000094.1:1744-9004 GCA_035425765.1 Flavobacterium sp.
AATATGCTGAAAGAATTACTTGGCGTAACCGATGGCAATCTTGCCAGTCATACCAAAGCATTGGAAACCGAAAATTATATTATGATCGAAAAACAGTTTATCGGCAAAAAACCGAATACACGATATATCGCCACAACCGAAGGAAAAATTGCATTCAAAAACCATATTGAAGCGCTTGAAAAATTATTATCAAAAAACTAACACTATTTTTTTATTCATTTACTTTGAAATTCAAAGTACTTTTAAATACTAATTATGAAAGATTTAATCATCGAAAAAATGTATGAATGGAGTAAAAAACCCTATCAAAAGTTCTTCAAAAAGAACGAACCTTGGAACATTACGCCAAAAGATTTGATTTTGCTTCCCAATGATAGTTTGGGTTTTCACATGGGTTGCTTTTTATTGAAATACAATTTTGAAATGCAACCCAAATTAGAAGATCACGATGTCATTCATGTGTTGACAAACACTGGAGTTTCGGTTATTGAAGAAATTGGAATGCAATATTATTTATTAGGCAATGGCAAAAAAAGCGCTTATCTATTTATGGTGATTTTCGTTGGAACGCTTTTCTACCCTAACCGACTGAAAACTTTTTACAAGTATTACAAACGTGGTCAAAATGCGCATCAGTTTTACCATTTGCCTTTTCATAAAATGCTTTACAAATCGCTTAGAGAAATTCAATTCACCTTTAACATTCGATAACATGAACTTTGCATTAAAACTGTATCATCAAGACAAAAAAGTAAATCAAACTCTTTTTTTGTACATCATTTATTGTCTTTCATTGCTTTTGATAAGAGCCAAAATTACCCAATCAGTCTATTTGTTTTTCCTGATTTGGAATCTGTTTCTTGCTTTTGTTCCTTATATAATCAGTTCTTATTTTCAATCATTAGATACAAAAAACAATTCCAAATTAAAACGCTATGCTTTATTGATAATTTGGCTTTTGTTTATCCCAAATTCATTTTACATCATTACCGATTTGGTGCATTTGGACAATTCTGATGGCATAATTTTTTGGTTGGATTTAATCATTATCAGTTCGTATGCTTTGATTGGATTTGGATTGGGATTGCTTTCGCTTACTCATTTTGAAACAACACTGAAAACAATTATTTCAAAAAAATATGCTTCCATAACACTTTTCTGTATTTCGATTTTATGCGGTTTCGGAATTTATGTTGGACGAATTCTTCGCTACAACAGTTGGGATATCATTAGCAATCCATTCGATTTAATCGTTGACCTTTTTATTGCTGCAACTTCTAAAACGTCGTTATTCTTCTCTATTCAGTTTGGAATTTTCATCTATTTCGCCTTTTTGATTAAAAAAAATATCACTTCTAAATAATTCACTCATGGAAACATTTTCACAGGAAAATCAAAAATCTGCCGGATTTTCAACCTATTTAGCGATTGGTTCTTTTGGCATTGGAACGCTATTATTCTTATTGCATTTTGCTCTTCCCGAATATGGATTGCTCTATTTTATTGGGTATTTCTATTTACTTATTGCTTTTTTTATAAATCTGCTGGTCTTTCTGAATTTACTCTTTCTGTATTTTATCAAACCCAATGAACGCGAAGATTTAACCATCAAAATGCTGATTATGTTGGCTAATATTCCAATCGCACTTTTATATCTCTACATCGTATTTAACAAATTTTAATCAATTATAAAACTCAACATCATGGAAAATCAAGAAATTCAAAACCAAGAACCAAAAACATTCTTTCAATCGACCACTGCCAAAATGATTATGGTAGGTTTTTTAACCCTAGTATTGCTCATTCCGCTATTTTTTGTGCAAGATTTAATAACAGAACGTTCGCAACGAAAAAACGAAGTCACACGAGAAGTTTCTAATCTTTGGGGAAGCGATATTCAATTTTATGGTCCGATTCTAAAAATTCCTTACACTTCGTATGACAATTATAATGTTACCGATACCAAAACCGGCGCAACAACCATTCAGAAAAAAGCAACGACTAATTATGCCTACTTTTTTCCAAATGAATTGACCAATTCATCCAAAGTGATGAAAAACGAATCGCTGAAACGAGGCATTTTTAACCCAATTGTCTTTACGGCAAATATGAATTTTAAAGGTAATTTCACATCGCCCGATTTTGCAAAGTTGAATATTGCTCCTGAAAATATTCTTTGGGATAAAGCTTCGATTATTGTAAAAACAACCAATTTAAAAAGTATCAAAAGTGAATTGAAAGTAGAACTAAACAGTCAAAAACTTTCGTTCGAACCTCAAAACAACGACAAAACTGACTATAGTTTGCTTTCGACATCGGTTTTTGATTATAAAAGTTTGGCAACCAATGACAAAATCAACTTTAATTTCAACATTGTTTACAACGGAAGTAACAGCTTGAAATTTGTTCCAATTGGAAAAGTAACAAACGTTTCTATCGATTCTGATTGGCAATCGCCAAGTTTTGAAGGAACTTTTGCTTCAAACGATACTACAAAAAGTATTTCTGCGAAAGGTTTTCACGCCGACTGGAAAGTTTTAGACATCAACCGAACGTTTTCGCAGCAATACAGCAACGTTTTACCTGATTTGGATGATTATCTCTTTGGCGTAAAATTAATCGAAACAGTGGACGAATATCAGCAAAACGAGCGCGTTTCCAAGTATGGTTTCCTTGTTATTGGCTTAACGTTCTTGATTTTCTTCCTAATTCAATCGATTAGCAAAATCAATATTCACATTTTTCAGTATTCCATGATTGGAATTGCGTTGATTATGTTTTACACGCTTTTGATTTCAATTACCGAACACAGTAGTTTCAGTTTGGCGTATGGTATTTCGGGAATTGCAGTTGTAGTTTTGATTACGCTGTATTCGGTTTCTATTCTTAAAAACAAGAAATTTCCAATGTTTATTGCTACATCACTTTCGGTTTTATACGCTTTCATTTTTGTAATTATCCAAATGGAAGATTATGCTTTACTCGCTGGAAGTATTGGTTTGTTCTTCATTTTGGCAGCTGTGATGTATTTTTCAAGAAAAATTGATTGGAGTAAATAATTGTTACACAAAGTTTCGCAAAGTTCTCACAGAGTTACACAAAAAAAAACTCTGTGAAGCTTTGTGAAAAAACTTTGTGAAACTCTGTGATATAAAAAACGTGATGCAAAAAATTACAAATCAACTTTCCAATCCAATTCTGGTTTGTACCAAAGTTGTCCTTTTTCAACAATAAGCGGACAATCAAAATTATTGGTATATAAACTTCCGGTTCCTAAACCTTGTGGCATTTTATTATTTAACGTAAACGTAAATTGTGCAATGGCATTCAAACCGATATTGCTTTCCAAAGCCGAAGTAATCCACCAACCGATATTGTATTTTTCTGCCAACGAAATCCATTCCAAAGTTCCACGAAATCCACCGATGAAACTCGGCTTCAAAATGATGTATTGTGGCATGATTTTTTGCAACAAATTTTCTTTTTCCGATGACGAAAACACGCCGATTAGTTCTTCGTCCAAAGCTATAGGTAAATTCGTATTTTTACATAAGACTGACATCGTGTCAGTATGATTTTTTTGTATTGGCTGCTCAATACTATGTAATTTAAAACCAGTTAATTGATTTAATTTATTTAAAGCTTCGTTTTCATTAAAAGCACCATTAGTATCAACCCGGATTTCAATCGTATTTTCATCAAAATTTTGACGAATAAAGCGCAATAATTCCAATTCTTTATCAAATTCTATCGCTCCGATTTTCATTTTTATACAACCAAAACCTTGTGCAATCTTCTCCTCTATTTGCTGCTTCATGAACGCTTCATTTCCCATCCAAACCAATCCATTTATGACAATTGATTTTTCGCCAGAAACAAATTCAGAAGGAAATAATTCAAACGGATTTTTGCTTCGCAAAGACAAAAAAGCGGCCTCAATTCCAAATTGAATAGACGGAAACTCGATCAATTCTTGCCATAATTTTTCTTCCCCTAAATGAATATTTTCGCAAGTCCATTGCAACTTTTCCTCATAATCCAATCTATCATCAGCCGAAAGTCCACGGAGAATTCCGCATTCACCTATTCCTTTTTTGCCATTTTCTTCTAAAATAATGAACCAAGTTTCTTTTTCCGTCATCACGCCTCGCGACGTTCCTGATGCTTGTTTAAACTGAAGGATGTGCTTTTTATACGTTGCTTTCAACATAGTTTTATTCTAAAATTCGTAAAATCTTTTTGAAATCATCCGTTGGCAAGCCATTTTTCTTGAAGTTATCAAAATCTTCTTTGGTTGCTTGCGTCCAGCTTTTACTGGAACTTATATTGTTTGAACGGTATTTTTTGTGAATATCTTTCGCATCGCTTACCCGATTAGAAAACAAATAAACATGCGCCAAACACAATTGATGTTCGATATTTGTAGCATTCATTGAAATCGCTTTCTTAATTGCCACTTCCGCTTTTATGTATTGCTTTGTCATTAAATAAAAATCTGCTTGTAAACCATAATCCAAATCGGTTGCTCTACCTTTTTGAATGATATCGTTTTCAATTAGCGACATTCCTTTTTCATATTCTTTAGCCGATAAAAATCGTTTTGCTTCAGCGCGAATTCCTTCCAAATAACCATTCATCAAACCTGATTTTTTTAAGCTTTCATCCATAACATCACTGAACGCTTTTGCTTTTTCTGCTGGAATTATTTCTTTAAAATCATTAAAATTATATTTTGAAGTAAATGTTTCAATAAAATATCCTAATAATTTATCTTTCTGATTTATAGATTTAAAAAATTCATTGTTTTCAACTTCCAAAAGCAATTCTTTTTTAGCCGCATTTGTCCAACCATTTTTGAATTTATAATCCACCCAAGGCACAACTTCAAAAACTATTTTTTGCTTCATAATCCAGTTATCACTTTCAAAAACAAACCACAGGTTTTGATTGCCGTTTAAGCATTTCGATTTCTCCGAAAGTAGCTTTGCTTCTTTGTTTATAGGTTCGTTTTGAACGACACAAGCGTTTTTCAAAACACTTGACTTCTCGTATTCCAAAGCGTCTTTTTCATTCGCAAAAACAACATATTTACATTTATCATCACCTGAAATTGTCGAAGCCAAAAAAACAGCTCCAGCCGAACCTTGACTAATTCCAGTTGGATCTGGAATTGCTTTCAAAACTGAAACCAAACTCGACGAAATCTTTTGATTATCGTCTAAAATCGAAATTCTATATACAACTTCCGTTGTTCCAAGTGGAAAATCAGCAGTTTTAATCATTTTCTTTTTGCCTGCGCCAAGAGTAATCGTTTCACTTGTTGTTCGGATATTATCCCAATAACCATCTTTGGATTGCGCAAAAATCACAGAAGAAAATAGCGCAAACAATACATTCAATTTCGCATTCATATCGTATTTTTATTTTACTTAAAACAATAAGAGTGCCAAAAAATTGACACTCTTTTATTTTTATTATTTATTTGATTTACAAATCAATACTTTGTCCTATTTCAAGTAACATTAAATCCTTTCCGGCATCGAAAAATTTCTTTTTTGCTTCGTCATGATTAACCATAATGAAACCAAAAGTATCAAAATGGCAACCCAAAATTTTATCGCATTCTACAAAATCGGAAGCCAGAATTGCATCTTCGACATCCATCGTAAAACAATCTCCAATTGGAAAAACAGCCAAATCCAACTTAGTTCGCATTGGAATTAATTTCATATCCATTGTTAACGCTGTATCGCCAGAAACGTAAATATTTTTATGTTCGCCTTCAATCACAAAACCGCCAGGATTACCGCCATACGTTCCGTCAGGAAAAGCACTGGAATGAACTGCAGCAACATATTTCACTTTCCCAAAATCAAAATTCCAGCTTCCGCCTAAATTCATCGGATGATATTGAAACCCTTTGTTTCCGTAATAAGTAGCGATTTCCCAGTTAGAAACAATTACCGCATTTGTGTTTTTAGCAATCGCTTCAACATCTAAAATATGATCAAAATGCGCGTGAGTTATCAGAATATAATCAGCTTTTAACGAATTTATGTCGATATGCGCCGCTTTTTCATTGCCCGAAATAAACGGATCGATGATGATATTTTTTCCGCTCACTTCAATTCCAATGCAAGCATGACCGTAAAATGTAATTTTCATAACTTATTTTTTATTTTTCTATTTCAAAAACTTCTTTAAAAATATTTTCAAACTTTCTTTTTTTTAGCCACATATAAAAACAGCTAAAAAACACAAGACAAATCATTATTGAGTTTGCAATCACAAAATCTTTATAACTAGCCGATTTCACCTGAAAATAAAGAATTAAATTAAACAACGGAATTATAGCTAAAGGCATTATTTTAAACCAATAATAAACAAACCCTAACGGTTTAAATTGATAATTTACTTCTGTTTGATTATTACTTTTTGACTTGTAATCACCACTTATTCTGTACGTATTTGGAAATAATAAACCGAAATTTTCGGTGATTTCAAATTTATTCTTTCCATACGTGCCAAAAAACATTTTATCAGACTTTACAAATAAATAAAACATGTGAAATGGAGTTCCTTTGACTTTTATATTTCCAAGCTCCACATTCGCCTTCAATCGCTTTTCAAAATCATTCCCACTTATATTTGAAATCATTTCAAATCTTTTGTGTTTTTAAACATAATTCACCACCACATCTGATATAAAAAATATCAAACACAAAGCTAAAAGCACCGCCAATAAAAATGTACTTATTGCTAATTTCTTCAATTCTGGATCTAAAAGTCGTGGCGTTTTATTTTTGTAAACCGTCATCAAATGGCTAATCATTGGAAAATAAGCCACCACAAAAAAGTATTGATCAAAATGAAAGTCATTTAAAAATGCAAAAATCAACACCAAAACCATCGCTGAAATCACTAAAAAGAAGTGGTATTTCTTCGCCCAAACTCCGCCGTTTTTAACTACAATTGTATTTTTTCCTGCTTTTCTATCGCTTTCTTCATCGCGCATATTGTTCAAATTTAAAACACCAACACTTAAAAATCCAATTGAAGTAGCTGGAAGTAATAATAACAAATCCAATGATTTAGAGAACATAAAATACACTCCAAATGTGCTTACCATTCCGAAAAAAACAAACACAAACACATCGCCATAACCACGATAACCGTAAGCACCTTTTCCAACCGTATATCGAATAGCCGATGCAATTGCCAGAATTCCCAAAACCAAGAAAACTAGAGAAAAGATCAAGT
>DAOLYL010000095.1:0-8834 GCA_035425765.1 Flavobacterium sp.
AATTCGATATTCTAAAGCCGAAGAAAAATGCAAAAGGCAACCGAATGTTCACTCCTGAAGACGTGAAAAACTTACAATTGATTTTTCATTTGGTGAAAGAGCGTGGATTTACTTTGGAAGGTGCGAAAACGCATTTGAAAGAAGGTCAAAAAAAGACGTTGGATAAATTTGAAATTATCAATAAACTCGAAGCGGTAAAAGCACAACTGACCGCTATAAAAAATCAGTTGTAACAATTAAATAAACTAAAAAACTAATAATAAACTTTAAATTAAACAAAAATGGATTTTAAAAAATTTTTACCTTGGATTATTGGAATTGGAGCTATTTTAATCATTGCTTTTTGGGTAATGGGTATTATGAATACTGGTTTGAGAAAAGACCAAGCTGTAAATAAAGAATGGGGAAATGTAAACACAGCTTACCAAAGAAGAAATGACTTAATTGGAAATTTAGTAAATACTGTAAAAGGCGCAGCCGATTTTGAAAAAGGAACTTTAACGGCTGTAATCGAAGCTAGAGCAAAAGCAACAGCAGTTACTATTGATCCGGCAAATGTTACTCCAGAACAATTAGCAGCTTTTAACTCTGCTCAAAGTGGTGTTTCATCTTCATTATCAAGATTATTAGTATCTGTAGAGCAATATCCTGATTTGAAAGCCAATCAAAACTTCTTGAAATTACAAGATGAATTAGCTAGTACAGAAAATCAAATCTTAACAGCAAGAACTCGTTTCAACGAAGTAGTTTTAGACTATAACAATTATGTTTTGGCAATGCCACAAAGTATGTTCTTAGGCAAATACAAAGAGAAACCATATTTCAAAGCAGTTGAAGGAGCAGAAAAACCAGTAGAAGTAAAATTCTAATTTAAGACAATGTCAAAAGTAGAAGATTTTTTAACCAAAGAAGAAGAGCAAGAAATTGTTGAAGCTATTCGCGTGGCCGAAAAAAATACTTCGGGTGAAATTAGAGTACATTTAGAAAAAAAGACTTCCATTGATGCGTATGAACGCGCAATGGAAGTTTTCCATTTATTGAAAATGGACGAAACGGAACTCAAAAACGGGGTTTTAATTTACCTTGCAGTAAAAGATAAAACCTTTGTGATTTGTGGTGACAAAGGCATTAATGATGTCGTTCCATCTGATTTTTGGGATTGTACTCGAGATGTCATGGTAAAAAACTTTAAAGAAGGAAATTATAAGCAAGGTTTAGTGGAAGGAATTCAAAGAGCTGGCGAACAATTACAAAAATACTTCCCGTATCAAGAAGGCGATAAAAACGAATTGTCTAACGAAATATCAAAAGACGAATTATGAGAATTATGAATTACGAATTACGAATTAGGAATTCTAAAGTTTTCAAAACAACGTTTTTGATTTTTTTACTATTTACTTCGCTTTCTGGTTTTTCACAATTTACTATTCCTGAAATTCCAAAGGTTCAAACTTCTGTATATGATTATGCTAATGTTTTAAGTCCTGAAGAAAAAATTCAACTGGAAGAAAAACTCATTCGCTATTCTGATAGTACGACAACTCAAATTGTAGTTATTACTATTGAAAGTTTGAAAGGCGAAGACATTGGAATTCTAACTCCAAAATGGGGACAAACTTGGGGAATTGGTGGAAGCGAAAAAAATGATAACGGTGTTGTAATTCTTTTAGCAAAAGAAGAAAGAAAAATTTGGATTTCGGCTGGATATGGATTAGAAGATAGATTAACCGCTGGAATTGGTGGAGAAATCACAAGAAATATTATCATTCCGGAGTTTAAAGCTGGAAGTTTTTATAGAGGTTTAGATAAAGGTGCTGATGCAATTTTTGATGTTTTTAAAGGAAAATACAAAGGCACGCGAAAGCAAAACAAACAAGGTGATTTTCCTTTCTTTCCAATACTTATCGTTATTGTTATTCTAATCATCATTTTTGCCAACAACAAGAAAAATGGCGGAGGAAATTCAGGAAATCGTGGTGGCGGCGGATTTGACTTAGCCGACATAATTATCCTAAGTAGTTTGGGTAGAAATAGTGGCGGAGGTTTTGGCGGTTCATCTGGCGGCGGAAGTTTTGGCGGCGGCGGATTCGGTGGCGGATTTGGTGGCGGCGGATTTTCTGGTGGCGGAAGCGGCGGAAGTTGGTAATTCCCAATCAAGTTTAGAATGAAAAAAATTAGTCTGTATCTAGACTGAATTTGATAAAATTTATATTGTATGAAAAGATATTTTTACTTGTTTTTATTTATTACTTCAATCAACTATGGACAAAGCGTTTTTCCAGAAAGCGTTGGAGTGGTAAATGATTTTGAAGGCATTTTTACCGAAAAACAAAAGGAAGAATTAGCTAAAATTATTATTGATTTTGAGAAACAAACTTCCAATGAAATTGCAATAATCACTTTAAAAGAAATACATCCAACTTATGACGATTTTGACAAATTTTGTCTTGATTTGTCAAACTATTATGGAGTTGGAAAAAAAGAGAACGATAATGGTCTAATCATTGTATTTTCTGCCGAATTGAGAAAATTTAGAATTAACACTGGAACACAAACAGAAAACATATTGACGAACGAAATCTGCAAAGAAGAGGTTGACAAAATTATTCCAGAATTCAAAAAAGGAAATTATTTTGAAGGAATAAAAAATTGCCTTTTGAACTTAATTCAAAAGTGGAAAGAATAAAAAAAATCCGGTCTCAAAAAGACCGGATTTTTTATTTAATCTATAATTATCATACCATCGTTTTTCTTCTTTCCAGCAAACTTTTCGATTTTATAGGTTAGTGAAAACATTACGTAGCGTTTTAAAACCGTGTTTTCAGAATCGATGATTGCTGTTGGTGTTATTGTTCGGGTGTTGTTCAGATTTTGATTTAACATGTCATACACTTTTACCTTAGCTAATAGTTGGTCTTTGAAAAAATTATATCCTAAACTCACATTCCATAAGTAGAAATCTTTCTTATAACCATCAGCAATATTTGAATTATAAGTATATCCAAAATCAGAACCAATTACAAACTTCTTTGGAAAATAGGATGTAATTTCAAGTTTTGCATTGTGCAAAAAGTTATTGGCATTATCAATCACATAGTTCTTATAATCGGTTTTGAAATAGGTGTAACGATAGCTTGGCGCAATGGTAATCAACTCATCAATACTCCAAGTCATGTTAACCTTTGGATTAAGTTGCAAACCTCTAGATTCAAACAAAATAGCGTTAGTTAAACCTTGACTAAAGTCATAATTTAAATTAATTCCAGCACCAAAACGGAGCGTTCGCTTTTCTTTTTTCATAGATTTACTCCAATTCACACCAAAATAAGAGTTATATCCACTTTCTACATTTTGATACGTTGTTGTAGCCTTGAAATTATCATCAAAAATAGTTGATGAAACTACTGCATTTTTACTCAAATTAAAACCTGAATAAATATAATATCCTGAACGTGATTGGTAATCATAATCATTAAAACTAAAGTACAAATTGTGTCTTTGCGTCGGACGTAAATTATCGTTTCCAATAAAAGTACTCAATGGATTTGATAAATTCTCAACTGGTAAAACCTGATTAGCTTCTGGCAATTGCACACCAAAATCATAGAACGAATAAATTGACTTTGATTTATCAATGTTGTGACTGATATAACCTTTTACTCTTGGGAAAACGTAATTTTTATTTCTGTTTGTAACTAATCCTAGATAGTTAGATTGTGCATCGAAAGTAACAAATTCAGGTCCAAAATTTATTCTACCATTCGTTTTTGATTTATTCAAAATCAATCCTGTCGATGGAAAAAACGTAGTTGCTTTTGAAAATGTTTTGTTAGATTGTGTGGAATTAAAATCATCGTAAGCATTTGTTCCTGTGTCAAAATCAAATGTATTTAATTGATTGTCAATTTTACGATAGGTAACTTCTGAAGTCAAACTCAATCGAATAGAATCAGTTAATGGTTCACCAAATCGCACTTCGAGCTTGACAAATTTATTATCGTCACTTTCAAATTGGTTCTGATTCCTTATATCATCAGGAGTTGCATCAGCAAAGAGTGTTTGTGAATTAGTATTTAAAAAATCATCTCTTTTTTTGATTTCCGTTTCAAAGTTGACAGACATTGCTCTGCTTTTCTTTTTAAATTGTTTACTAAAACTTGCTTCAGTAGTAAAAGAAGAATTATCGTTTTCACTAAAATCATCATTGGAACTGCTGTTTAATTCCGCAAAAGCTTCGTTGGTAGTTACTTGATTTCTAGAAGATTTACTTTGAGATTTGGTTTTCTGAAAACTTGGACTAATATAGATTGTTGCAGTTGAGTCTAGTTTAATTTCAAAATCCAATCCTAAATTATGTCCATTATTGCTGTTTTCAGTAACCGCTGTTGAATTGGTGAAAGTTCTTCCTTCAGGCAAAAGATTTATTCTATCTGTTCTATTGTTATTTTCAGTTTCAGAATTTGTGAAATAATAACTTCCGCTTTGGTCAATTTTCTTTAGAAATTTGTCTTGATAATTTATCCCAACCATACTAGAACGAGTTATTCCACGATTTCCACCACCGAAAGACATATTATTTAAACCAAAACTTCCATCGTCATTATAGTAAACTGAACGACTTCTTCCTCCACCCATATTATCAAAAATCTCATCCATTGAAAACCCAACTGAATTGATATTATTGGTAGATGCCAAAACGCTAATCTTTTGTTCTCCTTTGAAATAATTCAATAACAAACTGGATTCATATCGTTCGTCCGAGCCCAATCCACCCATAATTTTACCAAAAAAACCTTTATTTTTATCTTCTTGAATGGTTAGATTGATGGTTTTTTCTTCGGAACCAGAAGCATCACCTGAAATTTCTTCTGCCTTTGTTTTTGTATCAACAACTTGCACTTTATCAATTATTTCAGCAGGAAGATTTTGAGTAGCAATTTTTCCATCTTTGCCAAAAAATGGTTTTCCATTGACAAGAATATTGTTTACTTCTTTACCATTAACGGTAATTTTTCCTTCTGGAGTAATTTCAACGCCTGGCAATTGTTTTAATAACGCTTCCACATTGGCATCGGCACCAACTTTAAACGATGAAGCGTTGAATTCGAGTGTGTCTTTTTTAATTCGAATTGGTGGAATTTCAGATTTTATAACGACTTCGTTCAACTGATTGGTGATTTCTTTCAATTCAATTGTGCCAAAATCTTTATCTGTTGATAAGCTAGAAATGGTTTCAACAAAGTCTTGATAACTAACAAATGATACTTTTAGATTGATTGGTTTGTCACTTTTCCGAACTTTAATATCAAAGTTTCCTGTTTTGTTAGTGATAGTGTAATCTACGACGGATGAGTCTTTCACCGAAGTTAAATAAACCGTAGCCGATTCGATAGGCAATTTGGTTGTTGGGTCAACAACTTTCCCTTTGAGAGTAATTGTGTTTTGAGAAAAAAGGAAAGAACTAAAAAGTAATGTACAGAATAAATAAAATGGTTTAGGCATAAAAAAAATTTAGCTGTTATGTTAGTTTAAAAACTAAATAACGGCTAAATAATAATTTTATTGTGTGATGTTAAAAAATCTTACGAAAATTTAACATTTATTTATTTTTCACGGATATAAATATCAATCGGAACTCCAGAAAAATCCCAGTTTTCACGGATTTTATTTTCAAGGAAACGTTTGTATGGTTCTTTTACATATTGTGGCAAATTAGCAAAAAACACAAACTGAGGTGTTGGCGTTGGCAATTGCATACAATATTTAATTTTTACATATTTTCCTTTCAATGCTGGTGGCGGCATGTGCTCAATGACTTTCAACATATAATCATTGAATTTTGAAGTTGGAATACGTTGTTTTCTATTTTCAAAAATTTTAACTGTTTCTTCTAATGCTTTTAGTAAACGTTGTTTTGTTAAAGCAGAAACAAACAAAATCGGCACATCTGTAAAAGGTTGCAATTCTTCTTTGATTTTGTTTTCATAGTCACGAGTTGACATGGTGTCTTTTTCTACCAAATCCCATTTATTGACTAAAACTATAACACCTTTTCTATTTTTTTCAGCCAACCAAAAAATACTTTGATCTTGACCTTCAAAACCACGAGTAGCATCAATTAGAAGAATACAAACATCCGAATGCTCAATGGCGCGAACGGAACGCATCACAGAATAAAATTCTAAATCTTCTTTTACTTTGGCTTTTCTACGAATTCCGGCAGTATCAACAAGGTTGAATTCAAATCCAAAACGATTGTATTTTGTATCAATAGAATCGCGAGTTGTTCCCGCAATATCTGTAACAATATATCTATCTTCACCAATCAACGCATTTATAAACGATGATTTTCCAGCATTTGGTCTTCCAACAACGCAAAATCTTGGGATTGGATTTTCTTCTTCGGTAACTTCTGGTAATTCTGGTAAAACTTCAACTAATTTGTCTAAAAGTTCACCCGTTCCGCTTCCGCTAATACTAGCAATAGTAAAATATTCGCCTAGACCTAAGTTATAAAATTCAATTGCGTCTTTTTCACGCATCGCATTATCCACTTTGTTTACAGCAATCAAGATTGGCTTAGTTACTTTACGAAGTAATTTGGCAACCTCAGCATCCATTGGAGTAATTCCTTCTTCAACATCAACCACAAAAATAATAGCATCGGCTTCATCAATTGCTAATTCAACTTGACGACGAATTTCTGCTTCAAAAACATCTTCCGAACCTTTAATATAACCACCAGTATCGATTACCGAAAATTCTTTTCCGTTCCATTCGCTTTTTCCATAATTTCGGTCACGAGTAACACCGCTAACAGAGTCAACAATCGCTTCTCTTCTTTTGATTAATCGATTAAAGAAAGTTGATTTCCCTACGTTTGGTCTTCCTACGATGGCTACAATATTGTTCATTCTTTTTAATTTTTTGCAAAGGTAACCTTTTGTTTAAAGGTTTCAGGTTTAAATGTTTAAAATAATTTTTTTGGTAAATTATTTTTGGTTGTATCCAAATCTTCTAAGTTGATATGTATTACTTCTCCAATCTTTATTGACTTTTACATACAATTCGATGTGGATTTGTTTACCAAAAAACTTTTCTAGATCTTCACGAGATTGCATTCCTACTTTTTTCAACGCTGCACCTTTATGACCAATAATGATTCCTTTTTGTGTGTCGCGTTCCACCATAATTACCGAACGAATTCGAATGATTTTTTCGTCTTCAAGAAATTCTTCTGTTTCAATTTCTACAGCATAAGGAATTTCTTTGTCATAGTTCAAAAGGATTTTTTCACGAATGGTTTCGTTTACAAAAAAACGTTCCGGTTTATCGGTCAACGCATCTTTTGGATAATAAGGTTCTGACAGAGGAAGCAAATCTAAAATTCGGGCAAAAACTTCTTTTACATTGAAATTTTCAAGAGCCGAAATTGGAAAAATTTCTGCGTTTGGCACTTTGTTTTTCCACAATTCGATTTGCTCTTCTAATTCGTCTTGATTGGATTTATCAATTTTATTTAAAAGTAATAAAACTGGAATTTTAGAATGAATAATTTTATTAAAAAACGCTTCATCTTTCAATTCTTTTTCACCAATTTCAACCATATAAATCAACACGTCAGCATCTTCAAAGGCAGATTTCACAAAATCCATCATTGATTTTTGCATTTCATACGCTGGCTTTATAATTCCAGGTGTATCGGATAAAACAACTTGAAAATCGTCACCATTTACAATTCCAAGAATTCTATGGCGCGTTGTTTGTGCTTTTGAAGTAATTATAGATAATCTTTCGCCAACAAATGCGTTCATTAGCGTTGATTTCCCAACATTTGGGTTACCAATTATATTTACAAAACCTGCTTTATGTGACATGCTACTTTTTTTTACAAAGTTAATCAATAGTTGTTTTTTCTATTCAAAAAAACTATCGATTTATTCTTCAGTTCCTTCGCCTGATTTTCTGTAAATGAAGTTTCCGTAAATGTGTCTTTTTGCAAAACGGTTAGGCGATTCTGCGTTGACCATCTTAACATAAATATTTTTTGGAACACCTATATATTCGTATGATATTCCATTTAAATAAGTAACAAATAGTGTCTGCTTTTCATAATAAAAATCATGAATGTTGAATTTTGTTGTTGTTTCTTGATATTCTGGAAGGTTTTTTTCTAATGTTTCATTTGAAATACTTACTAGAAAATGGTATGCAGCAATTATATTTTTACTTGTTTCTTCTGCATTTTTTCTTCCTTCTTCATCATTTACAAATTTATCAGGATGATTATCTTTCATCGTGTTTCTGTAAATGGTTTTTAATTCTTTTAAAGTTACGTTTTTGTCAACTTCTAATAACTTTCTGTACTCAATAACTCTTTTCATAAATTCGTTTTACTATAAAAAAATAAAGCCACTCATTGCTGAATGACTTTCTTTGTAGCGGGAACAGGACTCGAACCTGTGACCTTCGGGTTATGAGCCCGACGAGCTGCCTACTGCTCTATCCCGCGATGTTTCGGGTGCAAATATACAACGAATATTGACACCCGCAAGTTATTTTTTAAAATATTATTAATCGACATTATATTTTTTAAGAAACTCTCTGACTTTCAAACCGGATTCTTTCATGTCTTCGTCTTTCCAATTTCCTTTTGAACTGGCCGATTTATTTAGAATAGAACAGGTTTCATCTTTATCGGAAACTGACCAAGTAATCCAGCTAATTTTTCTTTCTTCCATCCAATCGATGTATTCTTGCCACGCTTTCATGTTTAATGGTCCATCGCCAGTTGCTTCCATTCCAGCTGATTCTGATACAAAAATTGCTAAACC
>DAOLYL010000096.1:0-8767 GCA_035425765.1 Flavobacterium sp.
TGCTTTAAGATTTGAGTATTCACCATAGGAATATCGTCAATCCAAGTCAATTTGTTGTCTTCAATATATTCGTAAAGCTTTTCATTTGGAGCGATAATTTCGGTAAACATATCAACTACAAATTGTTTGTCTTCTTCAAAAGAATTTGTTTTACTCAACATGTATTTTTCATACAAACTACTTTGTTTAACTTCGTTAAGCAATATTAGAATGTAATCATCATTCATTATCCAATTGTCAATTTTTCTCTTTTCTAAAGCAATGCTTATTGAATTGCTATCTTCAAGATTTTGCAAAACCGCATTATTAACAAATTTTTTATTTGGATTTCGTTCTTCTGGAGTTGCTAAGTGTTTTTTGCTAGAAGTTTCTAAAAAAAGAATTTCTTTTTTGCGAAGTTCAATTAGCGATGATATCATTATCAAATATAAATTTGAAATATTGTCAATACTATTGATTAGAAATTTTTCTTCTTTTTCAATATCATCTGAATTTTTTTGGTGCAAAGCATAAATGGATTGCATCACTTTTACTCTAATATGTCTTCGGTTTAACACAGATAAGAACTTTTAAAAATTAACAAAGCGAAAGGAGTTCTTTCGCTTTGCAAAAATAGTATTATTTTAAAAACTGACTATTATTTATTAGCGTTTTCTTTTTTTCTTTGAGCAATTCTGTTCTCAGCTATTTGCATAGCAGCTTGTTGGGTTGTCATATTTTTTTCGTCAGCAAAATTGAAAATCTCTAAAGTGGTATTATAAATATTTTCAGTTCTACGCATTGCTTCAGCTTTATCATATTTTACAATTTCTCCATAAACATTGATAATTCCACCTGCATTTATTAAGAAATCAGGTGCATAAGCAATTTTTCTTTCTCTTAAAATTTTCCCGTGAACAGCTTCAACTGCTAATTGATTGTTGGCAGCACCAGCAATAACTTTTGCATTAATTTTATATACAGTGTCATCATTAATTGTTGCACCAAGCGCACAAGGTGAATAAATATCTACGTCAGCTGAATATAAATCTGCTCCGTCAAAAATTTTGGCTCCGTATTTTGAAACCATATTTTCCATTTTATCTTGATGAATATCAGAAACATATACAATTGCTCCTTCATTTGTTAAATAGCTAATCAAAGTTTCTCCAACATGTCCAGTTCCTTGAACTAAGACTTTTTTTCCAGCTAGATTTTCAGTTCCAAATTGATACTTTGCTGCTGCTTTCATTCCCATAAAAACACCATAAGCAGTAACTGGAGATGGATTTCCAGAACCACCAATTGATTCAGATATTCCTGTTACGTGTGGTGTTACTTTTCTAATTAAATCCATGTCGGCTGTTGTTGAACCAACATCTTCTGCAGTGATATATTTTCCGCTTAATGAATTTACAAATTCACCAAAACGAGTAATCATTTCTGGAGTTTTATCTAATTTTGAATCACCTATAATAACTGCTTTTCCACCACCAAGATTTAATCCTGTAATAGCTGATTTATAAGTCATTCCACGTGAAAGTCTCAAAACATCATTCAATGCTTCCCATTCGTTAGCATAATTCCACATTCTTGTTCCGCCCAAAGCTGGTCCCATAACTGTGTTGTGAATACCAATTATTGCCTTTAATCCTGTATCTTTGTCGTTACAAAAAACGATTTGTTCGTGATTATCAAATGACAATTGACCAAATACTGGATCCATTTTTTTTAGTTCTACAGGAGTTAAAATTTCTGAAGTCATAGAATAAATTTTAATTGGTATTTTAGTTTTTTCATAAAAACCTTTGGCAAAATTAAAATATTATTCAATAATATTCGATTATATTAGAAATAATTATGAAATTGTTAATAAAATCGATTAATCTCAGCATATCAATAAATTAATTAAAATTGTTTATTTAACACAAAATCTAAACATAACCCAAGTTTTAAAGTACAACAATGAAAGAACTTCAATATCTCAATAAATATTTTGTAAAATATAAATACCATTTCCTTCTTGGCATTTTTATCACCATAGTTGCACAAATATTTTCGCTCTTCACACCAAAATTAATTAGCAAATCATTTAAAGCAATTGAAGAATTTCACAACAATGATATTGGTGCAAGTGTTGTTAAAAATGATTTAGTAAACAACATTCTTTTAATCATTGCTACTACGTTGATTGCAGGCGTTTTAACTTTTTTAATGCGTCAAACTTTAATCGTAATGTCACGTCATGTTGAATTTGATTTAAAAAACGAAGTCTTTCAACATTATGAAGTTTTAGATCAAAATTTCTATAAACGAAATAGAACTGGTGATTTAATGAGTAGAATTAGTGAAGATGTTGGCAAGGTTAGAATGTATGTTGGTCCAGCAGTGATGTACACAATTAATACTATCATCCGATTTGCAGTTGTAATTATATATATGTACAATGTTTCACCACGATTGACATTATATTCACTTTTACCACTACCTTTTTTAGCTTATATCATTTTTAAATTAAGTACTGAAATCAACAAGCGAAGTACAATTTTTCAGCAATATTTATCAAAAATATCGACTTTTTCACAAGAAATTTTTTCAGGAATTCGTGTTGTAAAAGCATATTCCATGGAAAAACAATACCAAGAAAAAATGCACGATTTGGCCATTGAAAGTAAAACCAAAAGCATGAAATTAGCAACAGTTCAATCGCTATTTGGACCATTAATGGTTGCTTTGATTGGAATTAGTAACTTGATTGTTATATACTTCGGTGGAATGATGTATATCAATAAAGAACATGGAATGGAAAATATTGGAACCATTGCAGAGTTTATTCTTTACATCAATATGCTGACTTGGCCAGTTGCTTCGATTGGTTGGGTTTCTTCGTTGGTTCAAGAAGCAGAAGCATCGCAAAAACGTATTAATGAATTCCTAAAAATAGAACCTGAAATTAAAAACAAAGCAACAGAAAATACAACAATTCATGGTGAAATAGAATTCAAAAACGTAACTTTTACTTATGAAGACACTGAAATTACAGCTTTAGACAACATTTCTTTTACCGTAAAAAAAGGAGAAACATTAGCCATTTTAGGAAAAACAGGTTCAGGAAAATCAACTATCCTTTCACTAATTACTAGAATGTATGACATTAAAAATGGAAACATTACGATTGATGACACCGAAATAGACAAAATCAATTTAAATGATTTAAGAAACAGCATTGGGATTGTGCCACAAGATGCCTTTCTTTTTTCGGATACTATAAAAAATAACATTAAGTTTGGAAAAGAAAATGCAACTGATGAAGAAGTTTTTAATGCAGCAAAAACAGCAGTTGTTCATGACAATATTATAAACTTCAACAAACAATACGAAACCATTCTTGGCGAAAGAGGAATAACACTTTCTGGTGGACAAAAACAACGTGTTTCTATTGCAAGAGCAGTTATAAAAAATCCAGAAATTTTGCTTTTTGACGATTGTCTTTCGGCTGTTGATACTGAAACAGAAGAGCAAATTTTGAACAATTTACTAAAAATTTCAAAGGACAAAACAACCATTATTGTTAGTCATAGAGTTTCTTCGGCAAAAAATGCAGACAAAATAATCATTCTCGAAGAAGGAAAAATTATTCAAGAAGGTTCTCATAATCAATTAATAAACCAAGAAGGTTATTATGCCGATTTATATTTGAAACAACTTTCAGAAAAAGAATTAAATTAATTGTTGTTTGGTAACAAAAAAATTACCATTTTTGAACTATATAGAAACACTATTAATTGACCGAAAGAATATGAGAGAAAATGATATGTTAGAAAAAGATGAAATTTTTTCTAAAGTTTTAAGAGCTGGACGACGAACTTATTTCTTTGATGTAAGAGCAACCAAAGCTGATGATTACTACATAACTATCACTGAAAGTAAAAAATTCACCGAAGAAGATGGTTCGTTTCATTTCAAAAAACACAAAATTTATTTATACAAAGAAGATTTTGCCGCTTTTACTGAAATTCTAGAAGAAATGACTTCTTATGTTTTAAACAATAAAGGAGAAGAAGTTATCTCAGAAAGACACCAAAAAGATTTCAAAAAAGAATACCAACAAGAAACTGTTGAAGAAAAAACAACTTCTGAAAAAAGTTTCACCGATATTGATTTTGACGATATTTAATAAAATCACAAAAGCCCAAAATTAAGTTTTTTGGGCTTTTTTATACTTTCAAACATGCAAAAAATTTTAGCTTTTCTTAATAAAAACAGTATTCTAATCAATTCAATCTGTATTGCATTTTGGATTTACATTATTTATGAAAATTACCAAACTGCAAAAGCAGAAAATTCTTTTGATGAAAGAAAAGGGTTTTTCATTATTCCTGTACTTTTTATTTTATTATCAATTTTCAATATATATATGGTTGAAAAACGAAAAAGACGAAACTAACCAATTCGCAAACCATTTTCAACTTTTATATCCGAAGTCAATAAAACAATATCATTATCAGTTCCAACAGAACCAAGAACTAAGCATTCGCTCATGAATGTGCCAATTTGTTTTTTTGGAAAATTGACAACGGCAACAATTTGTTTCCCAACCAAATCTTCTTTAGCATAACGCTTAGTTATTTGTGCTGAAGATTTTTTTATTCCAATTGCTGCACCAAAATCAATCAACAACTGAAAAGCAGGTTTTCTTGCGCTAGGAAAATCATTCACTTCAAGAATAGTTCCTATTCGCATTTCTACTTTTTCAAAATCTTGCCATTGTAATAATTCTTGATTTTCTTTCATTATTAATTTTACAGTTTTTTATATTTTTATTACGAGTTGTACTATGCTACAAATCAATAATATTTTATACATTTAGATTTTGTTGCAATTTATAAAATCTATTAATTGGTTTCTATATGAAAATAGCACTTTTTACCAATGAATTTCCACCCAATATTTATGGCGGCGCAGGAGTTCATATCGATTTTCTTAGTCAAGAATTAAAAAAACTAGCTAAAGTTGAAGTTCGCTGTTTTGGAAATCAAATAGAAGAAAATGACCAACTCAATGTGTTAGGAATTCTACCTTCATTAAACAAAATGGAAGACGAAAATAATCCGCACATTAAAATGTTTCAAAACCTGAGCCGAAATGTAGAAATGTCGCAACATACCTTGGAAGCTGATGTTATTCATTGTCACACTTGGTACACGCATTTAGCTGGAATTTTTTCAAGAGAATTAGTACAATCGCCATTAATTTTAACAACGCATAGTTTAGAAACGCATCGACCGTGGAAAGTAGAACAACTTGGTAACGGTTATTTTCTTTCCCGATGGATTGAAAATCACGCTTACAATACTGCCGACGGAATTATCGCCGTTAGCGAGCAAATGAAAACCGATGTTATTGAAGCGTATGGTGTTTCTCCAGAAAAAGTTACTGTAATTCATAACGGAATTGATCCTGAATTTTATAAACCAACGTTTGACAAAAATTTATTAGTCGAATTAGGAATAAATCCTGATGTTCCGTTTGTTCTTTTCGTTGGCAGAATTACACGTCAAAAAGGAATTTCACAACTCATTGAAGCCGCACAATATTTTGATGCAACTTGTCAAATTGTACTTTGTGCTGGTGCGCCAGATACACCTGAAATTGCCGCTGAAACCGAACGATTAATCGATAATTTAAAATCAAATCGTGATGGTGTTATTTTAATTTCGGAAATGTTACCAAGAGAAAAAATCAAAGTTTTATACAGTCATGCGCGTGTTTTTGCTTGTCCTTCGCTTTATGAACCGTTTGGTATTATCAATCTCGAAGCGATGTCTTGTGAAACTCCAGTGGTTGGAAGTGCTGTTGGCGGAATTCCAGAAATCATTGTTGAGAATGAAACGGGATATTTAATTCCGTTGGAAAGCATTTCAAGAACTGATTTTAATCCAAAAAATTCAGAAGCATTTCAGAGAAATTTTGCTGAAAAAATAAATCGTTTATTAGCTGATGAAGATTTGGCTAACGCAATGGGGAAAGCAGGAAGACAAAGAGTTTTAGAAAAATTCAGTTGGGAATCGATAGCAAAAACAACTTTCAATTATTACGAAGAAGTGATTTCAAAATTTGAAAAAGAAAAAGCATAAATTAATAAAGAGGAAGATGTTGTTTCTTTCCTCATAACGACATATAAAATGAATAAATCAACATTAGCCATAATTCTTGGTGGCGGACAAGGTTCAAGATTAGCACCATTAACTGAAAGTCGTTCAAAACCAGCTGTTCCAATTGCTGGAAAATACCGTTTGGTTGACATTCCGATTTCTAATTGTATTAATTCCGATATCAAACGCATGTTTGTTTTGACGCAATTTAATTCGGCATCGTTAAACCAACATATAAAAAACACGTATCATTTTAGTCATTTTAGTACGGCTTTTGTAGATATTCTAGCTGCCGAACAAACACCAGACAATCCAACGTGGTTTCAAGGAACAGCCGATGCCGTTCGACAATGTATGACACATTTTTTAAATCATGATTTTGATTATGCTTTGATACTTTCGGGTGATCAATTGTATCAAATGGATTTTAATGAAATGATAAAAGCTCATCATGATTCTGGTGCTTCGATTTCTATTGCTACATTGCCTGTAACGGCTAAAGAAGCTCCGGAATTTGGAATTCTAAAAACCGATGCGGAAAATTATATTACTTCCTTTATTGAAAAACCAAAAGCAGATTTGTTGCCACAATGGACATCGGAAGTTAGTGATGAATCCAAAGCCGAAGGCAAACACTATTTAGCATCGATGGGAATTTATATTTTCAATCGGGATTTGTTGGTCGAATTGATGAAAAATCAAGAAACTAAAGATTTTGGAAAAGAAATTATCCCGCAAGCCATTGGAAAACAAAAAATCCTTAGCTATCAATATGAAGGTTATTGGACAGATATTGGAAATATTGATTCGTTTTTTGAAGCTAATTTAGGTTTAACTGATGATATTCCGAAGTTTAATTTATTTGACAATTCCAGTAAAATTTATACTCGTGCCAGAGTTTTGCCTCCATCAAAAATTACAGGTGCTTCGACTATTGATAAATCAGTTGTTGCGGAAGGTTGTATTATCAATGGAGTTACAATAGAGCATTCAGTAGTTGGAATTAGAAGCCGAATTGGTTATGGCTCAACGATTATTGATTCTTATCTTATGGGTAATGATTATTATCAAAATTTAGAAGAAATCAGAACCAATGTTGAACACGGAATTATAAATATTGGTATTGGCGAACGCTGTTTTATTAGCAATACTATCGTAGATAAAAACTGTAGAATTGGAAATGATGTTCGACTAAACGGAGGAAAACATTTAGCAGATACAAATACGGATTTATATACTGTAAAAGACGGAATTATTGTCGTGAAAAAAGGTGCAGTTTTGCCTAATGGATTTACAGTTTAAAAAAATGCCTCGAAAATTTCGAGGCATTTTTTTTATTATTGCATTGCTACATAATTGAATATTTTCATTCCATCAGTTTCAGAAAGTTTTGCTTTTTTTCTCATATCTTCTACAATTGGTTTCCATTTTTCTGCCGAAAAAGCTTTGGTATCATATAATTCGTGACATTTATTACAGTTGTTTTCATATAATGTTTTTCCTTCCATCAATTCTGGATTTAAAACCGTTGCAAAAACTACTGCTTTTGGTTCTTCTTTTTTAGCAACTTCTGTCGGAATGCTTGATTTTGATGCACAAGAGTAAATTAGTACGGATAAAATTGCTAATAGTGTAATTTTTAATTTCATGGTTTATTGGTTTTTAAGTTAAAGTAAAACTATAAAAAAACCCGATAGAAATACTATCGGGTTGATTTATTAAGTAAAAATTAATTTAATATTACTTCACATCCATCAATTCTACATCAAAAATCAATGTAGCATTTGGTGGAATTACACCTCCAGCACCAGCTGAACCATATCCTAAATAAGACGGAATTACAAAACGAGCTTTATCGCCAACTTGCAACAAAGCAATACCTTCATCCCAACCTTCAATAACATGACCTTTTCCTAATGGAAATTCGATTGGTTTTTTTCTTGGATAAGATGAATCAAATACTTTACCAGTTTCTAATGAACCTTCGTAGTGAACCGAAACTGTTTTTCCTTTTTCGGCTTGTTTTCCGTTTCCTTTTTGAATCATTTTATAACGTAAACCGCTTTCTGTTTTTTCAAAACCAGCAGCTAATTTTTCCATTGCTTCTTCAGCTTGCTTTTTTGCTTCTTCAATTCTTCTTAAACGTGAACCTTCAAAAGTTCTAAACGCTTCGATAGCATTCCATTTTTGAGCTTCTTCGCCTACTCTAACAATTTCAATAGTTTCAAGAACATCGCCTTGCGCAACAGCATCAACAATATCTTGACCTTCAACTACATTTCCAAAAACTGTATGTTTGTTATCTAACCAATTCGTTGGAACGTGCGTTATAAAAAACTGTGAACCATTACTTGCTGGACCAGAATTTGCCATTGACAAAACGCCTGGTTTATCGTGTTTTAATGTTGGGTGAAACTCATCATCAAAACTATAACCTGGACCACCAGTTCCAATTCCTTGAGGACAACCACCTTGAATCATAAAATCTGGAATAACTCTGTGGAATTTTAATCCGTCATAATAAGGTTTTCCCATTGGTTTTGCAGAATTTTCTAATTGTCCTTCGGCTAAACCAACAAAGTTACCAACTGTTCCTGGCGTTAAATCGTGTGTAAGTTTTACTAAAATCGAAC
>DAOLYL010000097.1:0-8695 GCA_035425765.1 Flavobacterium sp.
TACAACCTAATAAATCAATAATATCATCACTAACTTCTTCAGGATTAGCACTTGGCAAATCTACTTTATTCAAAACCGGAATAATTTCCAAGTCGTTTTCAAGAGCCAAATATAAATTTGAAATCGTTTGAGCTTGAATACTTTGAGCAGCATCAACAATCAATAACGCACCTTCGCAAGCGGCAATCGAACGAGAAACTTCGTAACTAAAATCTACGTGTCCAGGTGTGTCAATCAAATTCAAAATATATTCTTCACCTTTATAAGTATATTCCATTTGAATGGCGTGACTTTTTATGGTAATTCCGCGTTCGCGCTCAAGATCCATATTGTCAAGCAATTGCGCTTTTTCTTCACGAGCTGTAACGGTTTGTGTTGCGCCAAGAAGTCTATCTGCAAGCGTACTTTTTCCGTGGTCAATATGTGCAATGATGCAAAAATTTCTAATGTTTTTCATCTTCGTAAATCTGTCAGTTTATAAGCAACAAACGCTTATCATTTAATCAGCAAATATAAGGCAAAGTTTTGATTTAAAAGGATTGAAAGGTGAAACCAACAAAAATTAGTATTTTTGCAAAAAAAATATCCAAATGCCCAAAATTGGCAACATAGAATTACCAGATTTTCCGCTATTACTTGCGCCAATGGAAGACGTAAGCGATCCGCCATTTCGTAGATTATGTAAATTGCATGGTGCTGATTTAATGTACTCGGAATTTATTTCTTCAGAAGGATTAATTCGTGATGCCGTAAAAAGCAAAATGAAACTGGATATTTTCGATTATGAACGACCAGTTGGAATCCAAATTTTTGGTGGCGATGAAGAAGCAATGGAAATGTCATCACGAATTGTTGATGCCGTTCAACCCGATTTGGTAGATATTAATTTTGGTTGTCCTGTAAAAAAAGTGGTGTGCAAAGGCGCAGGCGCAGGCGTTTTGAAAGATGTAGATTTGATGGTGCGCTTGACCAAAGCCGTTATTAAAGGAACCAATCTTCCGGTAACGGTAAAAACACGTTTGGGTTGGGATGAAAATTCGATTAATATTGATGAAGTTGCCGAGCGTTTGCAAGATATTGGCGTTCAGGCGTTAACAGTTCATGCTAGAACTCGTGCGCAAATGTATAAAGGTCATTCGGATTGGACGCATATTGAACGCGTAAAAAACAATCCTCGAATTACGATGCCTATTTTTGGAAACGGCGATATCGATTCTCCAGAAAAAGCATTGGAATACAAAAATAAATTTGGTCTTGACGGAATGATGATTGGTCGTGCCGCAATTGGTTATCCATGGATTTTTAACGAAATCAAGCATTATTTTAAAACGGGCGAACATTTGCCAGCACCAACAATGATTGACCGTGTAGAAGCCGCGAGAAATCATTTAACTTGGTCAATGGACTGGAAAGGTGAACGCGTTGGAATTGTAGAAATGCGTCGTCATTATACCAATTATTTTAAAGGAATTTCTAACTTTAAAGAACATCGTTTAAAATTAGTAACACTAGAAAATCCCGAAGAATTGTTTAAAGCTTTGGATGAAATTCAGGAAGTTTATGCTGATTATCACTTTGTTTAATTCAACAATTCTTTACTCACGCGACTACTAGCAATTACACTTGAAATAAAACCAAGTACAATAATCGTTAAGAAAACCAGCAAAACGTTTTTAAAACTAAAAACAACAGGATAAGCAAGTGTTTCAGTAATCATAACTAATTTAAATTGCTGTTGAACCAAAACGATAAGAATTCCCAAAACCAAACCTATTATTCCACCAAAAATACTCAACAAACTACCTTGAAGTAAAAATATCTTCTTCAAATCTTTGATTTCAGCACCTAAATTAAATAGTGTTTTCAAGTTGCTTTTCTTATCCAAAATCATCATAATTAATGCGCCAATCAAATTGAAAAGTGCAATAATGATTACTAATGTAAATATCAAATACACCGCAATATTCTCGGTATTCAACATTTTGTATAATGTAGCATTTTGCTGTGCTCGGTTTTTTACTTCAATCTTGTTCTGAAAAATAGTATTTATCTTTTCAACAACTTCGCTTTCATCAGATTCGGGTTTCAATTTTATCTCCAAAAAAGAAACTTGATTGGGCTGAAACTCAAGCAATTCTTGGGCTAAAGCCAAATCACAAAAAACATATTTACTATCTAAATCTTCGCTAACAGCATAAATACCAACAGGAATCAAAGTGGATTTATTAAATGCTTCCGCTTCACTTTCAATAACACCTTTGCCTTTTTTTGGAACAAAAACTTCAAACGGATTATTAAAATCAAATAAACCAAGCGATAGTTTTTCAGAAATTCCATAACCAACAACCACTTGATAAGTGTCGTTTTTTAACCATTGTCCGTTAAAAAGATTTTTTGAAACTTCATTCGTTTGAATAAAACTAGCATCAACACCTTTCAAATAAGTAACTTGTTCTTTTCCATCAAAAAAGAAAAGTACACGTTCCTCAGCAACTTTACTAAAGGAAGCGATGTCATTAATTTTTTTAAGTTGATTGTTTTGTTCAGAAGAAATAAAAAAAGATTTTCCAGCAATTGGGTTTACTTTTAAATCAGAATCAAACGTATTAGAAAAAGACAAACTAAAATCTTTCAATCCACTAAAAACAGAAAGCACAACAAAAAGAGCCATTGTACCAACAATAATTCCAACCGAAGCAATTCCAGTAATAATATTGATAGCACTACTCTTGCTTTTGCTAAAAAGATACCGTTTGGCTATGTATAGCGAAAAATTCAACTTAAAATTTCTTGCGTTTTTCTAAAAGATCTCTATTTACAATCGGATTTTCTTTTCCAGACAAAGCATTATCAATTTTTTCAATATAATCCAATGAATCATCTATATAAAAAGCCAAATTAGGCACTTTTCTAAGCTGCAATTTTACCCTTTGAGACAAATCATGCTTAATCAAAGGCGCATTAGTTTTAACAGCTTCCAACAAATCTTTTGCTTTATCCTGTGGAAAAACACTCAAATATACTTTAGCAATACTCAAATCAGTCGTTACAATAACTTTTGATACCGAAATCACTAAATTACTGATGCCATTTTTACGCACTTCACCTTGAAGAATATCCACCAAATCTTTTTGCAATACACTGCCAATTTTTTTCTGTCTGTTCGTTTCCATGCTGCAAAAATACACAAATTCTATCATCCTGAGCGCAGTCAAAACAAGAAGCGAAACTTTTTGTCCATTTATAAACCCTTTTCCCGCTTTCCGTTACAATAACTTTATCAAAGTTAAAAACTTTGACAAAGTTGATTTCCACTACAATCGGGGCTAAAGAAAAGCCATTTGAATTTTTGTTATCTTTGTTTCGATACAAAGCATTATGAAAAAAATAGAACATATAGGAATAGCCGTAAAAAATCTAGAAACCTCCAATTTACTTTTCGAAAAACTATTTGGAAATCCACCATATAAAGAGGAAGAAGTAGTAAGCGAAGGTGTAAAAACCTCATTCTTCATGAATGGACCGAATAAAATTGAACTTCTAGAAGCTACAAGCCCAGAAAGTCCAATTGCCAAATTCTTAGAAAAAAAAGGCGAAGGAATTCACCACATTGCTTTTGACGTAGAAAATATCGTTGATGAAATTGCTAGATTAAAAAAAGAAGGATTCATAATTCTAAACGAAATTCCCAAAAAAGGAGCCGACAATAAACTAGTTGCCTTTCTTCATCCAAAAAGCACAAATGGCGTTCTAATTGAACTTTGTCAAGAAATCCAACAAAAATAGTTGCATCGAATAAAAAATAGTAGTAATATTGCAACCTCAAAACTGGTCCTATAGCTCAGTTGGTTAGAGCACCTGACTCATAATCAGGTGGTCCTTGGTTCGAGCCCAAGTGGGACCACATTTTTAAAAAGACCTCATTTTGAGGTTTTTTTATTTAATAAAACCAGAATGCAAAAAAAAACGTTTATTGTTTTATAGATATAAAATGTTTTTTTAAATTAGATATTTCTAATCTAATACAAAGGTTAAACCCTTTTATAGATTAAATTTGTATTAATTTTTAGATAAAACAAGTAATTTATTTTGGAGATTAGATTTTTTTTATACTTTTACGCACTATGAGAATTGTCCCGAATAAAAATTTATTAGTTATTTCTGCATTTTTGTTGAGTTTTACACCAACATTTGCTGACGAACCTGCTCCGCCGCCGCCAACATTACCGCCGCCGCCGCCGGGATTACCTATTGATAATGGTATAATTATTCTTATATTAATTTCTGTAATTTATGGATTTTATAAAATTGTAAAATCAAACGAAATAAAAAAAGCTTCAAATTAATTTGAAGCTTTTTTGTTTATTTATGTAAAGAATTTAATCTCGCTACATATTTTCCAACAACATCAAATTCTAAGTTAATATTTGTGCCAACTGAGAAACTATTAAAATTAGTGTGCTCATAAGTATAAGGAATAATGGCAACGCTAAATTGATGTTCTTTTGAATTTAAAACCGTTAAACTAACTCCGTTAATAGTTATTGAACCTTTCTCTATAGTTATATTGCTTAGTTTTCTATCGTATTTGAATGTAAAATACCAACTTCCGTTTGCTTCTTCAATAGAAATACATTCTCCTGTTTGATCAACATGTCCTTGAACAATATGTCCATCTAATCTATCCCCAAGTTTCATTGCTCGTTCTAAATTCACAAAATCACCAACTTTCCATTCAGATAAATTTGTTTTAAGAATTGTTTCTTTAATTGCCGTAACTGTATATTCATCTTTATTAATTGCAACAACCGTTAAGCAAACGCCATTATGCGCAACACTTTGATCAATTTTCAACTCGTTAGTTATAGATGAAGAAACTGTTATATGAAGATTATCACCTTCTTTTTCAATATCCTTTATAATTCCAAGTGTTTCTATTATTCCTGTAAACATTGTAGTTTTATTTTACTAAATTTGCACCTCAAAATTAGCAATAAATAATTTGCCCTTCTTATGAAAAAAGCAGAAAATATAATTGTAGGTATTTCAATAGGAGATTTAAACGGAATTGGAAGTGAAATTATCCTAAAAACATTTGAAGATAGTCGAATGTTGGAACTTTGTACACCTGTAATTTTTGCTAACGTTAAAATTGTTTCTTTCATAAAAAAACACTTTGAACTAACCGCACAACTTCATGGAATTGATAAACTAGAACAAATTGTTGTTGGAAAAATAAATATTTTAAATGTTTGGCGCGAAGGTGTAGAAATATCTTTTGGAAACAATAATGAAAACGCTGGAAAATATGCTATAAAATCATTTGTTGCTGCTACAAAAGCTTTAAAAGAAGGATTTATTGACGCTTTAGTTACTGCACCAATTAATAAATCCAACATTCAATCGGAGGAATTTAAATTTCCAGGACATACCGATTATTTAGACCAAGAATTAGATGGAAACGCCTTGATGTTGATGGTTCAAGACACACTAAGAGTAGGATTAATTACTGATCACATCCCGGTAAATGAAGTAGCGAAACATCTAACTGAAGATTTAATTACAAAAAAAATCGGCGTCATCCATAAAACATTAAGTCAAGATTTTAGCATAAACAAACCTAAAATTGCAGTTTTAGCACTAAATCCTCATGCCGGCGATAATGGTGTTATTGGTAACGAAGATGATAAAATTTTAAAACCAACAATTAAAAAAATATTTGAAAGCGGAAAATTAGTCTTCGGACCATTTCCAGCCGATGGTTTTTTTGGAAGTGGACAATATGAAAAATATGATGCGGTTATTGCAACCTACCACGATCAAGGATTAATTCCTTTTAAAACATTGTCGTTTGGAAACGGAGTAAATTATACTGCTGGATTAAATAAAATTAGAACTTCTCCCGATCATGGCACAGCATATGAAATTGCAGGAAAAGGAATTGCCGACAATAATTCGTTTAGAGAAGCCGTTTATTTAGCAATTGACGTCTATAATTCACGATTAGAGCACACAGAAATCAGTAAAAACCCCTTAAAAACAAAGGAAAAGCAATTATAAACAAAAAAATGTTGATAAGATTATTGGAATTGCAATAATTTTATATCTTTGCACTCCTGAATATTTGAAGGAAAATTGTTGTCGAGATGAAAAGTACCAATGAATATTTAATACCTTTTATAGGATTAAAATTAGGAAAGCATCAATTTGATTTTCAAATCAGTAAAAAGTTCTTTGATGAATTTAGTTTTGATGAATTTGAGCATTGCGATATAAAAGTCGCTGTTGTTTTAGACAAAAAAAACACAATGCTTGAAATCAACTTTAAACACAAAGGAACAGTGAATGTTCCTTGCGATTTGACTGACGAGTTTTTTGATTTACCAATAAAAGGAAATCTAAAACTAGTAGTTCAATTTGGCGAAGAATTTAATAATGACAATGATGAATTATTAATTCTTCCACATGGTGAACATCAAATAGATTTGTCGCAATATATTTATGAAATAATTGCGCTATCTATTCCACAAAAAAGAGTGCATCCAGGTGTTAAAGATGGAACATTAAAATCAGAAGCTTTAGAAAAACTAAATGCTATACAAGTCAAAGACGAAGAAGAAGTAAATAAAAAAGAAGAAAATATTGACCCACGTTGGGACAAATTAAAACAACTATTAACGGATAAATAATATAGTAAAATGGCACATCCTAAGAGAAAAATCTCCAAAACGAGAAGAGACAAAAGAAGAACTCACTATAAAGCAACTGTTGCTCAGATTGCAACTTGTCCTGTAACAGGAGAAGCACATTTATACCACAGAGCTTACTGGCACGAAGGTAAAATGTATTACAGAGGACAAGTAGTTATTGATAAATCAGTAGCTGTTGCGTAAGTAAAGTTTTTTAAGGACTAAACTCTCACTATGTGGGAGTTTTTTGTTTTAGTTAATTTAAAAAATATCCAAATCTAATTATACTAGATATAATTATTTTTTGTAATTTCCACAACTTTTCAACTTCAAAAAATTGAAAAGTAAAATACCACTTTTATGACTACAATTACAGCCGCAATTACCGCAGTTGGAGCCTATGTTCCAGAATTTGTACTCTCAAATCAAGTACTGGAAACTATGGTTGATACCAATGACGAATGGATTACCACTCGAACAGGAATCAAAGAAAGAAGACTTTTGAAAGAAAAAGGAAAAGGAACTTCTTTTATGGCAATTAAAGCCGCTCAAGATTTAATTTCAAAAGCCAACATAAACCCTGAAGAAATTGATTTAATAATCATGGCAACCACAACGCCAGATATGCCAGTTGCTTCCACAGGAGTTTATGTAGCAAGTCAAATTGGAGCTACAAATGCTTTTGCCTACGATTTACAAGCAGCTTGTTCTAGCTTTTTATATGGAATGTCAAACGCAGCAGCATACATACAATCAGGAAGATATAAAAAAGTACTGTTAATTGGTGCAGACAAAATGTCATCAATTATTGACTATACTGATAGAGCAACTTGTATCATTTTTGGTGATGGTGCTGGAGCTGTTTTATTTGAACCAAACTACGAAGGTCTTGGACTTCAAGATGAACTTTTAAAAAGTGACGGAATTGGTAGAGAATACCTTAAAATTGATGCTGGTGGTTCTATTCTTCCTCCATCAATTGAAACAGTAGAAAACAGACAACACTATGTTTTTCAAGACGGTAAGACTGTTTTTAAATATGCAGTTTCAGGAATGGCTGATGTAAGCGCAAAAATAATGGAACGAAATAATCTAACCAAAGACGATGTTAACTGGTTAATTGCTCATCAAGCGAACAAAAGAATTATTGATGCAACTGCTAACAGAATGGAATTGGATGAAGAAAAAGTTTTAGTCAATATTCATCGATATGGCAATACTACATCTGCAACTTTACCATTATTGCTTAGCGATTTTGAAGATAAACTAAAAAAAGGAGATAACTTAATATTTGCAGCATTTGGTGGTGGTTTCACTTGGGGTTCAATCTACCTAAAATGGGCATACAACAAACAATAAAACTAATTAAAACTAACTAATTATGGATTTAAAAGAAATTCAAAACCTAATCAAATTTGTATCCAATTCTGGAGTTGCTGAAGTAAAGTTAGAAACTGGTGATATAAAAATTACTATCAGAACAACACTTGAAGGAAATACACCTGATATCACTTATGTACAACAAGCGCCAATGCAACAAGCAATTGCCGCACCAGTTGCTCAAGCTCCAGTAGCTGCTGCACCTGTTGCACCAGTAGCACCAGCAGATGACAACTCAAAATACATCACGATAAAATCGCCAATGATTGGAACATTCTATAGAAAACCATCTCCAGACAAAGCACCATTTGTTGAAGTTGGAACATCTATCGGAAAAGGAGATGTATTGTGTGTAATTGAAGCAATGAAATTATTCAACGAAATTGAAGCAGAAATTACTGGCAAAATAGTGAAAATATTAGTTGACGATATGTCGCCAGTAGAATTTGACCAACCATTATTCTTAGTTGATCCATCTTAATTTTAGATTCTTAGATTTTTAGATTTTTAGACATTATACTATCTATTAATCTAATAATCCAATAATCCAATTGTCTAATAATCTAAATTAAAAAAGATGTTTAAAAAAATACTTATAGCCAATAGAGGTGAAATTGCACTTCGTG
>DAOLYL010000098.1:0-8616 GCA_035425765.1 Flavobacterium sp.
AAATAACGCATGGTGTAATCCATTCCGTTGAATTCTTTTCCAATAAATGTACTCCAATTGACAACTGAATTAGAGCTTGACTTATAACTTATTTGAGTTCCAAAAGCTGGCGAAATATCCTTTTCAGGTTTCTGAATTCGTTGCCAACCATTGGTTACAAATCCAGAAAAACTCCATTTATCAGATGGTTTGTAATTGTATTTTATTCCTGTCATAAAATAAGGCGAATTCTCAGCCAAGAGCGAACGAGTTAACGTTAAATTAGTATGAGAAACAGCGGTTTCAAAACCAATGTAGCTTGGCAAAATTCCAACTTCAACTGAATGCTTTTTTTGTTGGTCTAAAAATAAACCAACGTAAGCTTCGTTTAAATTTTTCATCTTTTCATTGGCATAATTATCATCAACATACGTTCCGGATTGAAGCGATAAAACAGCATACGCATTTTGATAATCAACCTTAGCACGAAGCAATCCAATATTCAAATTGAACTCATTTTGCCGATTATAATTATACATAAATGGCAACTTTTGTTCTAATGACGGTTGATTAAAATCATACGAATAATAGGTGTCAATATAGCCCGAAAAAGAAACTTTCAGAACTTCATCTTGTGCCGAAGCAAATGATGAAATTAATAGTAAAAGAACAAAACTATTCTTCATTGGAGTTACATTTATGCTTCAACGGAATTTGAGTAACTGGCGAATAAATCATTGGATATTCTTCAACTTGAACATCGCTTTTGTCTAAACCAAATGCTTTTTCATCAGAAATCGATAGCTTTTTCAACCAGAAATAAGACGTTAACAACCAACCTTCTTTGAACGTAAATTCGTTTTCAACGGAAATAAATTTTTCTATAATTACAAATTTAAAATCGGGTTCGGCATTATATTTCGTTGATCCATCAGGACGAATGTGCAAATTGAGTTGTTTTCTATTCACCAAATCTTGAACAATTTTTTTGAAATATAATTCCACTTTTGGTTGTACTCTAAACCCAACATTCAGTATCACTTTGATGACTTTATCGTCTAATAATTCGATAACTTCATAGTTCAACGTAAAAGGTTCATTGGTTCTATTGATGTGTAAAAACCAGTAAACATCGGCACGTTTTGGTTTTTTGGAGAAGATAGAATTGACAATTTTTTCTTCAATTTCATACGTTTTATCGGCTTTTGACAAATAAATTAAATGTGTGGCATATTTTGGGACTGCATCGTCTTGACTAAGTTCGTTCAGCATTGGAGTTTGCTCCACTAGATTGGTAAATTTTAGAAATTTATTGTTGATTTTTCTCGAATAATACCAAACATACATTACCATAAAAATAAATAATTCAAAAAATAAAAACATCCATCTTTCTTTGATTTTTACCACATTGGCAATAAAAAATGATACTTCAATTACAGAAAAAATAATTAAAATTATGGCAACCCAACCCATTTTTATTTTCTTGATAAAAACCAAATAATAGGATAATAAAACAGTTGTCATCAACATAGCAACAGTAATTGAAAATCCATAAGCTGCTTCCATGTGAGCGGAATTTTTAAAGTACAAAATCATCAAAACACAACCTATCCAAAGTATTGTATTTACTGATGGAATGTAGATTTGACCTTTTAAATTGGTTGGATTTTTTAATGCAACTCTTGGCCAAAAGTTTAGCGAAATTGCCTCGTTAATTAATGTAAATGAACCACTTATCAACGCTTGCGAAGCTATAATTGCTGCCAATGTTGCAATTGTAATTCCGATGATTAAAAACCATTCTGGCATGATGGCGTAAAACGGATTTTTACCATTCAAGAATTCATTTCCTTGATGCAGTAACCATGCGCCTTGACCAAGATAATTTATCAACAAAGCCAATTTTACAAAAATCCATGTGATGCGAATGTTTTTTCTACCACAATGACCAAGGTCAGAATACAACGCTTCGGCACCAGTTGTACAAAGGAAAACAGCACCAAGCAACCAAAATCCTTTTGGATATTCTACTAATAAATTATAAGCATAAATTGGGTTTAATGCTTTGAAAATATCGGGATGATGTACTATTTGAGAAAATCCTAGAACCAATAACATGGTAAACCAAATTACCATTGCTGGTCCAAAAATTGTTCCTACTTTTTGAGTTCCAAAACGTTGAAAAATAAACAATCCCGATAAAATTGCGATTACAATTGGAATAGTTGGTAAATGAGGAACAACAGTTTCAAGTCCTTCAACAGCCGAAGCAACCGAAATTGGTGGTGTAATTATTCCATCGGCTAAAAGACACGTTGCGCCAAGAATAGTTGGAATAACTAATTTGCCTTTTCCAAATCGTTTTACCAAAGCATAGAGTGAAAAAACGCCTCCTTCGCCATGATTATCTGCTGAAAGTGTTAGTAAAATATACTTAAAAGTGGTTTGGAAAGTTAATGTCCAAAACACACAGGAAATTCCGCCATAAACTAATGCTTCAGTTATTGGTCTGTCGCCAATGATGGCTTTCATTACATATAACGGTGAAGTTCCAATGTCGCCATAAATAATTCCTAAAGCAACCAATAATGATGCTGCTGTTATTTTTTGTTTTGTAGAAGGATTCATATTTTTAGATTGTTAGATAATTAGATTCTGGATTTTTAGATTTTTTAGACATAGTTATGGCTGATTGCTATGTATTTACATGCAATTTTTAATTTTTAACTTCTTAATTTTTAATTGATTTTAACTAGAATTAAAGCGATAACCAACACCCGATTCTGTGATGATGAATTTTGGATGATTGGCATCTTCTTCAATTTTTTTTCGAAGTTGGGCAACAAAAACACGCAAATATTGTGTTTGTTCAGAATAGCTTTGTCCCCAAATTTCTTTTAGAATATATTGATGGGTTAAAACTCTGCCATCATTTTTTATTAATAATGCCAATAAATTATATTCGGTAGCGGTGAGTTTTATGATTTCATTATTTGCTTTAACAATTCTGGAGGCAAAATCGATAGTGCAATTTCCAAAAGACAAAGTCATTTCGTTATTTACACTAGTTTTACTTCGCAAAGCGGTTCTAATTCTGGCTAACAATTCTTGAGTTCGAAATGGTTTTGTCAAATAGTCATTCGCACCATTATCAAGCGCTTTTACGATTTCTTCTTCGGTACTTTTAACCGATAAAATAATGATTGGATTAACAAACCATTCGCGAAGTTTCTTCAAAATTGATTGTCCATCTTCATCGGGCAAACCTAAGTCTAACAGAATCAAATCGGGTTGATGGCTTGCTGCTGTGGTAATTCCGTCTTTTCCGTTGATAGCAAAAAGTACTTTATACTCATTGGCTTCCAAAGAAATTTCGAGCAACTTTCTGATTTGTGCTTCGTCATCAATAACTAATATGGTAAAACCGTTATTCATTTGGCAACGAATTAATTGATAAACAATCTACTGCAAAACTTAATTCAAAAATCGCTCCGCCATCTTCGGCATTTTGCAAGGTTATCGTTCCGTTTTGAGCTTCTACGAAACCTTTTACGATGGATAAACCTAATCCTGTTCCGCCAGTTTTAGAATCCTTAAATCGATGAAATTTATCAAAAGCTCTGTCGATTTCAGCCGCTGGAAATCCGTAGCCATTGTCGGAAATAGTGATGACACATTTTTTTATCAAATCAATATGCGAATCATAATCGGCATCGACTTCATATTTTGCATTGATGGAAATAGTTACACCTTTTGGCGTATGTTGCGAACAATTATAAACCAAATTATAAATTATTTGCTCCATCAAACCATAATCCAATTTAAAAAGAGGTAAGTTTTCATCAACCGAAATTATAATTTTATGGTCTTTTGTTTCTTCCGAAAGACGATTGCAGGTGTTATAAATAATCTCTTTTACATCACACCAATCTGATTTTGGATAAATATAACCCGATTCTAATCGTGACATATTCAACAAATTTTCCACTTGATAATTGAGTTTCATTGATGCTTTTTCAATCTCATTATGCAATTTTTGCTGCGTTTCTAGTGTTAATTTTACATCTTTTTGTTGCAAGGTGTCAATCGAACCTAGAATTGCCGCAATCGGAGTTCGCAATTCATGTGAAAGTGAATCGAGTAACGTATTGTATAGTTTTAAAGTGCTTGCACGTGTTTGTTTTATTTGAATAGCGCGTTGCATTCGTCTAAAATTATTGGTCAAAACCGCATTGATTAATGCAATAATAAAATACAATGCTAGTAATAAAATATCTTCGGGTTTATCAATATGAAGCGTGTAATATGGTTTTATAAAAACAAAGTTCAATGCCAATGCGCTTAAAACTGCACCTAACAAAACTGGTTTTATTTCTAAAAAAATGGCTAATAAGGAAACTACCACCAAAAGCAGGTAACCAACTATTTTGTAATCGATTACATCTCTAACAATCAAACATAATAATGAAACAATTGCTACCGAAAGAAAACTTATCAGGTATTGGTTTTTTGTGCTTTTAAAAAACAACTTGTCCATTGGTATTAATTTTTGACAAAGTTACGGCGATAGTTGTAAGCAAAATATATTTTAAAGAACCGAAAGTATAAAGATTTTATAAAGATATTTACTTCCTTCTAGTATCAATCAAATGGATAATCTTCCACTTTTCGTTTTCTTTAAATAATGTAAAAGCATTTACACCTGAATGACTTAGTTTTTCATTAACATAGAATTCATAAGGTGTCCAAACATGTGCCATTGTTCCATCAACTTGAATATTATAGTTCAAAATTCTTTCTTCAAATTTTATGTCAGATGGAATAGTTGCGATTGAAGTATAAAACTTTTGGGCTGTTTCTTGTGATAATTTATTTCCTTTTAAACTTTCGGAAATGGATTGCAAAATCAACTTTTCACTACAAACCGATTTCATTTTCAATGTATCTTTAGCATGAAATCCTTTAAAAAAAGTTTCAATTGTTTTTTGCACTTCTTCTTTTTGCGCATTAGCTAGAAAAACAAAAAATAGACTTATAATTAATGAAACTCTTTTCATTTCTTAATATTTAGACCATTTATACAATTCTTTCCATGTTGGTTTTTTTCCATACATTAATATTCCAACGCGATAAATTTTTGCCGCAAACCAAACCACTAAAATGAACGTTCCAAACAATATAATCAGCGAAAGTGCAATTTGCCAAAGCGGAACTCCAAACGGAATTCGCATCATCATTACGATTGGTGAAGTTAACGGAATCATGGAGAAAACGGTTGCCACAGTTCCGTGTGGATCATTCATTACCGTAAAAAATCCAATATAAACTCCTAAAATCAATGGCATAATAATTGGCAAAAGAAATTGTTGCGAATCGGTTTCGTTATCAACTGCTGCGCCAATTGATGCGTAGAACGAACTGTAAAGAAAATAGCCACCGATGAAGTAAAATATAAACGAAATCAATAAAGTAGCAATTGGTAAATTCCATAATTCCGCAATATACATTTGAATTGAGCCACTCATTTCGCTTTGCGCGGCTTTCATAGCTTCGTCTTCCATTCCAGAAGTTGCGCCCATTTGTATTCCAAAAACGGTAGAAAAAATAAACATTGCGGTTAATCCTAACAATGCCCAAATTAGAAATTGTAAAATTCCAGCTAACGATGTTCCAATAATTTTCCCCATCATTAATTGAAATGGTTTTACAGACGAAATGATGACTTCAATAATTCTAGACACTTTTTCTTCGATAACGCTTCGCATCACCATATTGCCATAAATCACAATAAACATCATAATTAAATAGCCAAAAGCACCACCAATTCCTATTTTGATTTCGTTTAAACCTTTCAGCGCAGCTTCGCCAGAAGCTTTTGATAATTGTATTGCAATATCTGATTTTGCATTTTTTATCGCTAATGTATCTAAACCTGCTTTTTGAAAATTTTCTTGCGTTAATTTATGATTGATAGTTTCTTCGATTTTGCTAATAAACATAACACTTGGACTATCATTTGAAACGTATTGAATTCCTTTTTGGAAAGCAATTTTATCGTCCGTTTTTGGAATAACCAAAAGTCCTTCATAAGCTTCGGAAACGATACTATCTTTTAAAACTTGAAGATTTACTTCTGAAAAATCGACGTATTTATATTCTTCATCGCTTTTAAATTCGCTGAAAAATTTACCCGATTGATCATGAACGGCAATCGTTTTTAAATCGGCTTTCATCGTGCTTAAATAACCCACAAAAACAGCAATTCCAACAAACAATAACGGACTTAAAAAAGTCATTACGATAAATGATTTGTTGCGAACTTTAGATATAAATTCTCTTTTGATGATTAGACTTAATTTGCTCATTTCTAGACTTCTTAGATTTTTAGATTATTAGACTTCTTAGATTTTTTGGACTGCTGAATTTTATTTTTTAAAATTCTAACAATCTAATTTTCTAACAATCTATTCAGTTACTGTTTTAATAAATATATCGTTCACACTCGGAATTTTTTCCATAAAATGGGTTACTTGTCCACGTTGGATTAAGGTATTCAAAAGTTCGTTTGGCGTTGCATTTCCTAAATTCACTTGAAGTTTTAATTCGTCTTGCAATGATTTGAAATCGGTTTGCGACAACGTGAATTTTTGCGACAAATCATACATCAATCCTTCAATATTATCGGTCAAAATTCCAACTTCATAGTCATTGGTTCTGAATTGTTTTTTTACATCCGAAAGTCTGCCTTCAATCAGTTTATTCGATTTATGAATTAACGCGATATGGTCACACATTTCTTCCACACTTTCCATTCGATGGGTTGAAAAGATAACCGAAGTTCCTTTTTTATTCAACTCGATGATTTCATCTTTAATCAGATTGGCATTCACAGGATCAAAACCTGAAAACGGTTCGTCGAGAATCAATAATTTAGGTTTATGCAAAACGGTTACCACAAATTGTACTTTTTGTGCCATTCCTTTTGATAATTCTTGAATTTTTTTATTCCACCAACCTTGAATTTCTAATCGCTCAAACCAATATTCCAATTCTCGTTTGGCATCAGCTTTTGAAAGTCCTTTTAATTGTGCCAAATACAAACATTGCTCGCCAACTTTCATCGTTTTATATAAACCGCGTTCTTCGGGCATATAACCAATCACGCCAACATGTGAAGGATTTAATTTTTCTCCATCGAGAATAATTTCACCTTTATCTGGCATTGTAATTTGATTGATAATTCTAATTAAGGATGTTTTTCCTGCACCATTTGGACCCAGAAGTCCATAAATACTTCCTTTTGGAACTGTTAAAGAAACCTCGTTTAGCGCTGTATAATCGCCATATTGCTTAACGACATTTTTTACTTCAAGTATATTATTCATACTTATTTTTTGATTTTTGTAAAAGTAAAGAATAAGTAAGTAATTGCGAATTTTTATTAGATAAAAAAAAACCCACCCAATAAAATGAATTACAGGATGGGAAAAATTGCTATGAAAAAGAAATTACCTGTTTCCAAGTAATTATTCAAATGTAAAATTATTTTTTTAATTATGAAAACATATCTTTCACTTTTTCAAAAAAAGATTTATCGCTTTTTTCAGGATGTGGAATGAAATTTTCATCAGTTAACGATTTCTCGAAGAATTGGCGTTGCTCTTTGCTCAAAGTCTTTGGTGTCCAAACATTTACATGAACCAATAAATCTCCATTCCCATAACTATTTAAACTAGGAATTCCTTTTCCTTTTAGTCGTAGAATTTTTCCAGATTGAATACCTTCTTCTAATTTAATTCTAACTTTACCGTTTATAGCATCAATATCTTTTGAAACACCAAGTACAGCTTCAGCAAAACTGATATATAAATCATAGTGCAAATTTTCACCTTCTCGCTTCAAAAACTCATGTTCTTGCTCTTCGATAGCAACAATTAAATCTCCCGGAATTCCATTTCCTGGCGCATCGTTTCCTTTGCTTGAAACCTTTAGTTGCATGCCGTCAACAACACCAGCTGGAATTTTGATAGAAACCGTTTCGTCTTCTAATATCATTCCAAATGCATCAGCATTGTTAGGTTTACTTTCGATTGTTTGCCCAGAACCACCACAAACATTACATGTTGTAGCCGATTGCATTCTACCTAAAATAGTATTGGTTACCCGTAAAACTTGACCTTGACCGTTACAAGTAGAACAAGTTTTATATCGAACTCCTGGAGCTTGAATTTTTCTTTTAACTTTTACTTTTTTCTCAACACCATTGGCAATTTCTTCTAAAGTCAATTTTACTTTAATACGAAGGTTACTTCCTTTTACGCGTCTTTGACCACCTGAATTTCCTCCAAAACCGCCACCAAAAGCACCGCCAAAAATATCTCCAAACTGGCTGAAAATATCGTCCATGTTCATATGACCATGTCCACCGCCAAATCCGCCAGCACCATCAAATGCTTGATGACCATATTGATCATACTTTGCTTTTTTATTCGAATCGCTTAAGACTTCATAAGCTTCGGCTGCTAATTTAAAATTCTCTTCAGCAGCAGGATTTCCTGGATTTTTGTCAGGATGAAATTCTATAGCTTTTTTGCGGTATGCTTTTTTAATTTCATCAGCTGTTGCGCTTTTTGAAAC
>DAOLYL010000099.1:0-8536 GCA_035425765.1 Flavobacterium sp.
ACCCAGGACCCCATCATTAAAAGTGATGTGCTCTACCAACTGAGCTATCGAGTCTATTTTCTTTTTTGAATGCGGGTGCAAATATAAGGTGTTATTCTTTATATTTCAAAGCAATTTTAGTATAAATTTACCTTTTTTTATGGGTTTGTCTTAATCTGTTAATTTATAAGGTTTTAAAGTGGTTAGAAAAATTATTTTGGTTGGTTATATGGGAGTAGGTAAGTCAGTCATTGCTCAAAAATTATCACATCACCTCAAAATTGATAGTTATGATGTTGATGATTTGATAGAGGATAGACTTAAGCTTAAGGTTTCAGAGATTTTTAAATTGAAAGGTGAAATTTCATTTAGAAAGGCGGAACATGAAGTTTTTAAAGAATATATTGAAAATGACAAAACTTTTGTGATGTCAACAGGTGGAGGAACTCCTTGTTATTTTAATAATTACTCTTATTTAAATAATAAAAATGTAGTTTCAATTTATTTAAATGCATCCATAGAAACTTTATATAAACGTATTATAAATGAAAAAAATAAGCGTCCACTTGTTTCTTCAATTTCTAACGATGAATTAAAAGAGTTTATTGGGAAGCATCTCTTTGAAAGAAACTATTTCTACAATCAGGCCAAATATAAAGTTGATGTTGACGGTAAAACGACCGATGAAATTTTAGCTGAAATAGTTTCGTTTTTAGACTAAATAGGCATAACTATTATCACTTTCAAAAACGACTTGAACATGTTCTTTTGAAGACGTTGATAAAGAAATTCCTTTAAAATCAGCTTTTACGGGATATTTTTTATGATTTCTATCAACTAATACAGCTGTTTTAAATTTTTTTATTGGCACTTCCAAAAAATGTTTCACACCATATATTAATGTAGTACCTGAGTTTAAAACATCGTCTATTAAAACAAGATTTTTATCAGTATAAATTTCTTTTTGAACTGATGTTGTTACAGGATTTAAAGGGTTTTGTTTGTCAACAAAAACTTCACAAATAGTGATTTTTGTAGACATTATTTCTGATAGTTTTTTTAAAATATTCTCTGCTAGAATAAAACCATTTTTTGATATACCAGCAATGACTAGTTCTTCATCATCTCCAAATGTTTCATAAATCTGATAAGCTATTCTTTGAGTTTTATGTTCAATTTCTTCGTGGGTAAGAATAATATTTTGGCTCATTTATTAGTTAGGTTTATGTTTTTATTCAATATTAAATTCTATGTTGTCTAAATCTCTCCTGTCTTTTTTAGTTGGTCTACCTTCACCATGCTTTCTATAATGTTCTTTTGAAAGTTTTAATAGTTCTAAATGTTCAAAAGCTTCGGCTGGAGTTTCATCTTTTCTGTAGATGTCAACTAATTTAGCTCCAACACGATTATCTGGGATGTCTAAAACTACTATTACATAAGTAATTTGATCTTTCCTAAAGGTAATTTTATCACTCGGAAAAACTTCGCGAGAAGCTTTTGCAACCTGATTATTTACGGTGATTTGGTTCTTCTTGCACGCTTCAGTAACCATATTTCTCGTTTTATAATACCTTACACACCATAAATATTTATCAACTCTCATCTTTTTTCTAAAATCAACGTTAATTTGTTTACAAAAATAAATCAATATTGTATCTTGCGCATCCAAAATACAAATAAAAATGAATAAATTTCTGAAAACTTTTTTTCTATTAATTACTGTGGTTATTGTAGTTTCATGTGATAAAAATGATGATAGTAGCTCGGAGCCACTTCGTGATTACGCTACTCAATATGCAACTGATTTAGTAAAGATAGAAGAATTTTTAAAAACTCATTACTTAGAAGTAGTTTCTAATCCTGGAGCTACAGAAGACATGAATGTTACTTATACTAAAATACCAACTGGTGGAACACAAACTTCTATTTGGGATCAAACAACATATCCATTACAAACTAGAACAACAACAGTAACACAAAATGATGTTGAAATTACATATAAAATTTATTATCTAAAATTTAGAGATGGAAGCGGTTCAAATAGTAAGTATCCATGTAATGTTGATAAAGTTCTAACTTCATATAATGGTAAATATATTTCGACAGAAACAGTTGAAGAAGATGGAGTTGATGTTGAAAAGTTAAAAATAACTCAATTTGAAGAATCATTAAATCCACAAGCATTTTTAAGTTTGACAGGTGTTATTAGAGGTTGGAGCGAAATTTTCCCACAGTTTAGCACTGGAAGTTATAGCGGAAATCCTGATGGAACAACTTCTTTCTTTGATTTTGGTGCTGGAGTAATGTTTATTCCTTCTGGATTGGCATACTATGGTTCATCTTCGGGTACTATTCCAGCATATTCACCACTAATATTTAGTTTCAAATTATATGAAATTGAAAGATCAGATCAAGATGGTGATGGAATTCCTTCTTATTTAGAAGATGTTAGTCCAACTGTAGATCGTTACATGTATGTTTTGAATGAAGGAGTTGTAAACCCTGACGATACTGATGGAGATGAAGTTCCAGATTTCTTAGATATTGATGACGATGGCGATTTTTTTACTACAGCAGGTGAAATTAAAAATCCATTAACTGGAGAAGCATTTCCTTTTGCTGACATTCCTACTTGTACAGATGGAAAGAAAAAACACCTTTCAACAATTTGTCATTAAATAGATTGAATTATAAAGACAACCTGTTCCTATTTTGAGCAGGTTTTTTTATTACAATAATTTTCTAATATCGATAAACGGTAATCACAATATTTTATATTTGTGAACTTAAATTTAAATAATGGAATTAAAACTAAACCGACCTATTTGTTTCTTTGATTTGGAAACCACTGGAATTGATGTTGCCAAAGATAGAATTGTTGAAATAGCCATTCTAAAAGTATTTCCAAATGGTAACAAAGAAAGCAAAACTTGGTTAGTAAATCCAACAATTCCAATTCCTCCACAGTCAACAGCTGTGCATGGAATTACTGATGAAAAGGTCGCAAACGAACCAACATTTGCCCAACTTTCGTCACAAGTTTACAACATGATTAAAGACAGTGATTTAGCTGGATTTAATTCAGATAGGTTTGATATTCCGCTTTTAGCAGAAGAATTACTTCGTGCTGAGGTTGATTTTGATATGAAAAATAGAGTTTCGGTTGATGTTCAAACCATTTTTCATAAAAAGGAAGAACGAACATTAAGCGCAGCATATAAATTTTATTGTAGTCAAACGCTAGAGAATGCACATTCTGCCGAAGCTGATACTAATGCTACCTATGAAATTTTGAAAGCACAATTGGAGCGATATGATGATTTAGATAATGATATGAAATCACTTTCTGAATTTACAACACGAAAAAAATCAGTTGATTTTGCAGGATTTATTGCTCTAAATGATAAAGGTCAAGAAATTTTCACCTTCGGAAAACATAAAGGTGCTTTGGTTGATGACGTTTTAGACAAAGAACCAGGATATTTCGGATGGATACAAAATGCGGAGTTTCCCTTATATACCAAAAAAGTACTTACAGCAATAAAATTGCGAAAGCTCAACACAAAGTAGTACTATTTTAAAAATTCAAGAATGAAAATAATTTGCATCGGACGAAATTATGCCAATCACATTGAGGAGTTAAAAAACGAACGTCCTGATGAACCTGTCATTTTCATGAAACCTGATACAGCTATTCTGCCAAAGAAAACGCCATTTTATATTCCAGAATTTAGCAATGATGTTCATCACGAAGTGGAAATTTTAGTCAAAATAAATAAAGTGGGAAAATATATTGACCAAAAGTTTGCTCACAAATATTATGATGAGATTGGATTAGGAATAGATTTTACGGCGAGAGATTTGCAAAATAAACTCAAAGAAAAAGGTTTGCCATGGGAAAAATCAAAAGCTTTTGACGGTTCAGCGATTATTGGTGACTTTATACTGAAAAATATTTTTAGTTCCATTGAAAGTATTACATTTGAATTGCATAACAACGGAAAAGTAGTCCAAAACGGCAATACCAACCAAATGTTGTGGAAAATAGACGAAATAATTGCTCACGTTTCTAACTATTTTACATTAAAAAAAGGAGACATTATTTTTACAGGAACTCCAGAAGGTGTTGCTGCCGTAAAACAAAATGATGTTTTAGAAGGTTTTATAGAAAACAAAAAAGTATTAAGATTACACATTAAATAATGGCAATAAACTACAACTTATCAAAAGTATATGCACTTTCAGACAATGATCCTGAATTTGTTATGCAAATAATTACACTATTTGTAACAGAAGTTCCACAAGACATGACACAAATAGATTTAGGTATAAAAACGAAAGACCACAAGCTAGCGTATAGTTATGCTCACAAAATAAAACCAACTTTAGATTTACTTGGAATGAATGTTGCTTTTGAAGAAATTCTTCAGGTTGAAGCTTGGACAAAACGTGAAGGTAAACGAAAAGAGATTGTTGATACTTTCAAAAGTATTGAAAATCAAGTAGAAAAAGCGATAAAAGAAATCAAGAAAGACTACGATTTATAGTTTTTAATTTCCTTTCAATTGAAAATATTCCCTAAAATTGGTGTTGATAAACTTCTTTTTGGCATGAAGCAAAAGGATGTTGAAGCAATATACGGTTCACCAGATAAACTTTTTTCTGATGAAGATGAAAACGTTATTTGGTTATATTATACTCAAAAATTACGATTGACTTTTTATCAAGATGAAGATTTTAGATTAGGATATTTGATTACTTCAAATCCTGAGTTACTTCTTCTTGATAAAAAGATAATTGGTAAAAAAGTTGAAGAAATAAAAACCGAATTACCATTTAAAACTTGGGAAAAAGAAGATTTTGATAGTGTTGAAAATCACTTCAATGAAAGTAATTGGTTAATTCTACAATCGGAATTTGGTGAAATTATTCGTCTTGAAATTGGAGCAATTATCAAAGATAATGATGAATTTGATTGGAAATTTAAATAATTTCTGCACTCAAACCAGCTTCTAAAAGTTGAGTGCATTGAGGTTTTAATTCGTCAAACGAACCTGTTTTTACCGTACATTTTCCTTTATAATGAACCAAAATTGCACATTGTTCCGCTTGTTCCGATGAATGATCGCAAACTCGAATTAGTGTATCAATAACGTGATCAAAAGTATTGACATCATCGTTATACAATACAATTTCGTTGTTGACATCGGTTAATTCTTCGACTAAAACATCAACTTGTACTTTTTCTATTGTGCTCATTTTCATATTGAAAAAATCTATTGCTAATTTATATATTTTAAAGAAACCCAATTGTTTCTCTCGAATTTTTTAACATAAGTTAAACCTTTTTCTTTGCAAGATTCATCAATAAAAGGAATGTCTTCGGTATAAAAACCACTTAATAAAAGTATTCCATCTTTATTCAAACAATCCACATATTGTTGCATATCATTCAACAAAATATTTCGGTTGATATTGGCAATTATTAAATCGTATTTTTTTCCGTTTAGTAACGCAGAATCACCTTCAAAAACAGAAATTTGACTGCAATTATTACGCTCACAGTTTTCAATCGAATTTAAATAACACCAATTATCAATATCAATGGCATCAATTGGTTTTGCGCCTTTCATTTCAGCTAAAATTGCTAAAATTGCTGTGCCGCAACCCATATCTAAAGTCTTCATGTTTGTAACTTCAGTTTCCAACAGATGTTGTATCATCATGTGTGTCGTTTCGTGATGACCAGTTCCAAAACTCATTTTTGGTTCGATAACAATATCAAATTCTGCATTTGTTTTTGGATGAAATGGCGCTCGAACATGACATTTTCCATCAACATCAATAGGTTCAAAGTTTTTTTCCCATTCTTCATTCCAATTAACTTGGTCAATTTCTTCAACAATATAAGAAATTGTAAATTCAGGTGAAGTAAGCAAATATATATCATCAAGAATGTTTGAACTCCAAAGGTCTTTTTGAATATAAGCAATAAAACCATTATCAGTTTCGATGAAACTTTCAAATGGTTTTTCTCCTAGTTCAGCAATTAGTATTTCTGAACCTAATTCTTTTGGTTCAACCGTGAAGTTGTATCCTAAATATATATTTGACATTTACTTTTTTTTGCAAAGGTAGCAATCGATACTACTTTTTCGAAATAAAAATCAAAATTTTAGTCAATCTTTGTGATTGTTCTTAAACTTGAATCGGGTATATCGTTTGGATATACATTATAAATCATCAGTCTATTGTATCGATCGTTATCAGCATCATACAAATAGGTAACCGTATTTTCTTGTGGATTATAAGTAAGTTTTGCTTTCATGTTTTTTGAACGAATTAACCATGTTCCTTCATTTTCACTGGTTTGAGCAAAATTAGTTATAGAACCATGATGCAAACGTGTTAAACCATTGTCTAACATACTGATTACGATATATCCATTTGTTTTTGAACCAATTTCTCTAATATCAATAATGGAATGTTCGTATTCGGTTTCCATCAATTCATATTTTTTGAATTCGTTATTCCATACGTAATACTTTCTGGTATCCGATTGTAAACGTTTTTGATTATCAACTTGAGCAAAAATTTTCACGCAAGAAAAAAGTAGCAATAGCAAAACTAATTTTGTTTTCATTATATGTGATTTTGACATTCAGCTGTAAATGTAATTTAAATTACCGTTTAAATGCAAAAATAATCGATGAAAAACATTTTTATGATTGATTTCGTAAAAATAAACTTTAAAAAACAAGTTTTCTATTTTCTATTTGTAGCTATTTATTCAACTAAATAGAACTAGCAATTTTAGAAAAATCATCGGCTTTTAATGCTGCACCGCCAATTAATCCTCCATCGACATCTGGTTTTGAAAAAATTTCTTTCGCATTTTCTGGTTTTACGCTTCCACCATAAAGAATTGAAACTTCTTCAGCGATGTTACTTCCATATCTTTTTCTAACTGTTTCTCTAATAAATTCGTGCATTTCTTGCGCTTGTTCTGGTGAAGCTGTTTCTCCTGTTCCAATTGCCCAAACAGGTTCATAAGCAAGAATTATTTTTTTCCAATCTTCATTTTCAATATGGAATAAACCATCACGAAGTTGGTTTTCCACTACGTTAAAATGCTGCTCTTCTTTTCTGTCTTTTAACTCTTCTCCGAAACAAAAAATAGAAGTCATTTCATGTTTTAAAGCTGTAGTAATTTTTTCAGCTAAAACGGCATCACTTTCGTTAAAATAAGCTCTTCGTTCTGAATGACCAATAATTACTGTAGTAACACCTATACTAGTCAACATGTCTGCTGAAATTTCTCCTGTATAAGCACCATTTTCGTTTTGATGCATGTTTTGTGCCGCTACGTTTATTGTAGTAAATTCTAAATGGTCAACTGCCGAAGCTAAATTTACAAATGTTGGTGCTACAATAATTTGTGCTTCAATATCATTTGGAATTTTATCGATTAGTTCGTTTAGCAAATCCTCAGTTTCTTCTGCGTTTTTGTGCATTTTCCAGTTTCCAGCTACAATTTTTTGTCTCATTATTTTAGGTTTTTTAATGTCGTTTGTATTGTTTCAAAATCAGTTTCAATTGCTCTATAAAGAATTACTTTTTGGTCTTTGTCAAGAACAATATATCTCGGAATCCAGTCTAAATCTATTGATTTGCCAAATGCGCCTTTCATTCCATCGGCTGCCCAATATTGGTCACCTTTTAATTCATGTTTTTGAATGCCTGATTGCCATTTTTCAAAATCTTTATCCATAGAAATAAAGACAAAATCAACTTCTGGATTATTAGCTTGTAATTCTTTCAACTTAGGCATTGCTTTTACACAATCGCTACACCATGAAGCCCAAACTTCAATTACGGTAACTTTTCCATTGTGTTTTTTTAAAATATCACTAAAAGTTATATTCGATTTGTCTTCTTTCATTAAATTTTTTGACAATGCTTCTTTAGAAAACTGCTTGTTTTGAGCATTTGAACAAGATAATGTCATAATTGCTGTGATAATTACTATTGCTAATTGTTTCATGATTTGTTTTCAGATTTTGTTTGAGTATCTTTTAGAAATACAATTTTATGTTTTTTTCTAAGGTATTCTTGTTTTCTTTTTTTTCTTTCAACATCACGAAGATGTTTGATAATGACAATTATTCCCAATAAACCAACACATAATAATGTGCTACCAAGGAAAATATAGAACGTATTTCCAAGCGGTGGATCTTCCAACATTGAAATGTGGTTCAGTGTAATGTATCCAATTATTAAAACCACAATACATACTATCAAAGCGATATATGAATTGTCGGAGTTTTTTCTTCTTTTAAATAACTTAATCATTATATATGATGCTTTATTTTAGTTCGGTATGTTTTTTTTCAATTAGTTTTTGGAAATCAATAATATCAAATTTATTGGCGTTAATTCCATCATAATATTTGTATTCATTACCATTCCAAAGGTATTTAATTCCAGGTGTATCGCGTCCTGTTCCAAGTAATTTCCAAAATGGAATTACTTCAATAATTTTATACGGATATTCAGC
>DAOLYL010000100.1:0-8489 GCA_035425765.1 Flavobacterium sp.
AAGCATTTGCAGACAATCTTTCGGTAGGTGAAATAAAATTTCCTGCTGCATTATTCAGTAAAACATCTACTTTTCCAAATGATTTTAAGACTTCAGCAAGCATGGCTTCCACTTGGTCATAATGACGAACATCACATTGAATAGGCAAACATTTTGATCCAGTTGCAGTTTCTAATTCTGCTGCGGTAGTTTTCAATTTTTCTAAATCTCTTGAAGTAATTGCCACATTGGCACCCAATTCTAGAAAATATTTTGTCATTGCTTTACCCAAGCCACTTCCGCCGCCAGTAACCACAATTGTTTTGCCTTTTAGCGCATCATTGCGAAGCATTTTTGCTGAAAAATCCATAGTTGTTTGATTTGTTTTTCAAATGTAATAAAAATAATTGTTATGCGCGCATAGTACTTTTATTTTTTATAGTTGTAACAGTCGTTCGACAGCCGTTTGTAATGTGTTTTCATCTTTTGCAAAACAAAATCGAATACAGTTAGTTTGTTTTCCATCCGCATAAAAAGGTGAAAGTGGAATAGTAGCTACACCAAATTCTTGTACCAATCGTTTTGTAAAATCTAAATCATTGTCTGATGAAATGGAAGCATACGATGCTATTTGAAAATAGGAACCTTCGCAAGGCAATAATTCAAATTTTGTTTGATGAAGTAAGTTGCGAAAAAAGTCTCTTTTTTGTTGATAAAATTGTCCCAATTCGTTAACCTGAACAACATCCATATAATCATTGATTGCATATTGAGCGATACTATTGACACTAAAAACTAAAAATTGATGTACTTTTTTAATTTCTTTCATCAAATGTTCGGGTGCAATCAAGTAGCCAATTTTCCAGCCAGTAATGTGAAATGATTTTCCAAAGGACGACACAATCACACTTTTATCTCTTAATTTTATTCGTTGATTTATCGAAATATGTTTGTTTTCGAAAGTAATGTATTCATAAACTTCGTCGGAAAGAATAAGTAAATCGGGATGTAAATCTGCTATTTTTTCCAGCTGAATAAAATCATTTTCTGTCCAAGTTTTTCCTGTAGGATTGTGTGGATTATTGATGATTATCATTCGTGTATTTGAATTGATAGCACGTTCTATAACTTCCCAATTTGGTGTGAAATCATCATTTAAATTAATACGAATTGGTTTTGCGTTGCATAACAAAACCGGAGTTTCATAACAATCATAACTTGGATCTAAAATGATTACTTCTTCACCTTTATTTACAAATGTTTGAATGGTCGCAAAAATGCCTTCTGTTGCACCAGCTGTTACCAAAATATCAGTTGCAGCAGTAACTTTACGGTTATAGGATTTTTGCATAAGCAAAGCAATTTTATCCAATAAAGGAGGAAAACCAGCCATGGGCAAGTATTGATGTACTTCTTCTTTTGCCCATTTAGCAACAAATTTTTTAAGTCGTTCATCAACTGGGAAATTTGGAAATCCTTGTGATAAATTAATCGCTTTGTATTCATTTGCCATTTGCGACATTACTGTAAAAATGCTAGTTGTGATGTGTGGTAGTTTTGACATTAAGTTGTTTTTTGTAAAAATAAAAAAAGCACTTTAATTTAAAGTGCTTTTATCTACTGGTTTATATTATTTATTCCTCTGATTTATTTTTTAACTGCATTAATATAGTGTAAGCACCTTTGCTTACTATTTTTCTATTAAGCAATTTTTCAGCGTTTATAATTTCGGTAAAGCCATTTTCATTTTTTCCTGCTTTTACTGAAGCCATCTCAAAAGTATGATTATCTTTTTTTATGAAAACGTAATCAATTCCTTCATAAGTAACAATTGCATCATTTGATAAAGTTTGAACATTTTCCTGTTTTAGTTCGATTGTTGCATTCATATACATTCCAGGTAAAAGGGTTTTATCATATTTATTGAAATGACAATGTACTTGAGCACTATGCTCTTCAGACGAAATATCTTTACTAATTAAAATAATTTCAGATTGATGCTTTTTATCTGGTTGGGAATTTGTATAAGCCATTATTTTTTGACCAATTGATAATCCGTTTATGTCTTTTTCAAATATTTTTAAATTAAGGTGAATATCATCTGGGTTGATAAGTTCAAAAAGAATGTCAGATGGATTTACATACTTACCAATATTTACATTTACTTTAGATACAAAGCCGTTGATAGGAGAATAAATATTTACACCTTTAGAAATTGTTTTTTCTGTTAGCAAATTTGGATTAATGTTTATCAATCGTAATTTTTCGGCTAATGAGTTGACTATTATTCTAAGGTTTTTATATTCAGCGTCAGCCATTTGAAATACTTTGTCACTACTTGCTTTGTCTTCATTTAAATCCCTTTGGCGTTCATACTCTTTTTCAGCAAAAAATAATTTTGACTTTGCGGTTAAGTATTCTTGTTGCAACTGAATGTATTGCTGATCTTCCATCACAGCAATAATTTCATTTTTTTTGACAAACATACCTGGAAGTAGTTTTGTGTATTTCAAATAACCTCCCAAAGGCATACTGATTGATATTAGATTTTGTGGAGGAACATCAATTACACCATTTGCAGTAATAGTGGCAGAAATATTTCTTTTTTCAATATTTTCAAAAGTCAATTCGGCATTTTTTAATTGTTTATCTGTAAGTGATATTATTTTTTCAGAAATAGGGTTTTTTGAAACATTTTGTTCTTCTTTCTTTGAATTGCAGCTATAACTTATTAGTAATAAAACTGCTATAATTATTTTTGTTTTCATTTTAATTTTTTGAAGTAAGATAATTTAGTTCAATGATACTTTCGTTATACGTATTTACTGCATCAATAAAACTGTTATTAATGTTAATAGCTTGATTTACTAGCATTACCCAATCGAGATAATTAATATCACCGCCTAGAAATTGACGATTTGCAGTTTCGGTAATTACTTCAGCATTTGCTAAACCAGTTTTTTCAAAATAACTGAGTTTTTCAAGATTTTTTTCAACAGCCATTTTAGCTTGGTTCATTTGTGATACTAGATTATTTTTTTCTTTTTGGTATTCTTCTTCGGCTATTTGTTCTTGTATTTTTGCAGCTTTAATTTTAGCTGTTTGAAAACCTCCAAACAATGGAATGCCAATTCCAATCTGCGCCGAATGAAATCTAGTTGACTTGTCATATAAAATATTATTTGCTCCTGTTCCAGTTATTGACATGTTATTGTAACCAAGAGTAAGAATAGGTAATTTTCGTGCTTTTTCTAATTGAGTTTGTGCTGTTGCTGAAACTTTTTGTTGTTCCAGTGTTTGTAACATTGGATGTTGCTCAATAGAGTTTTCTGCCACGATATCAATATTGACAATTTTAATAGAATTAGCCACTGGCATAACAATGTTTTCTGTATTTAAAAGCAATTGGAATTTGCTGATCCATAATTCTTTGTCTTGTTGAAGTTGTAGTAATTGGATTTTTAATAACCCTAATTGAGTTTCAGCAGTAGTTTTTTCTAAAATATTACTTTCGCCTTTTTGTAAACGTAAAGATGACTTTCTTAAAAATTCAGAATACAAAGTGTCACTTTTTTGTAATAATTTTTCTTTTTCAGTCAATAATAGAATGGCATAAAAAGTATGAGTAACCTCTTTTTTTAATGCTGTTTCTTTAAGTAAAACTAATGCAGAAGCCATTTTCCATTCTAATGTTAGCATTTTTTTCTGCCTGTTATATACGGTAGGAAATTCAAATGATTGCGAAATCCCAAAACGATTATCGTTGTAATTACTATTAATTTGTCCAAATTCTGAATTGATATTCGTTGTTGGTAAATTGGTTGCTGTATTGATTATTTTTTTTTGGTAATCAGATTTTAAGCGTTCAATTTTTATCGATTTATTATTCTCTAGGGCAAGTGTAATAGCTTCGTCTAGCGTTATTTTGTTTTGAGCATTTGATGGAGCAACAGCTAACGAAAAGAACAAAAGCAAAATAGTTGTTTTAGTGATAGTTTTCATTTTAAATCCTTTTTCAAAAGTTACATAAAGTATGGGTAATACAAAGAGTGTCAATAAAGTGGCAATCATCAGTCCGCCAATAACCACTGTAGCTAATGGTCGTTGTACTTCAGCACCTGAACCGTTGCTGATAGCCATAGGAAGAAAGCCTAACGATGCTACAAATGCTGTCATCAGTACTGGTCGTAAACGCACTTTAGTTCCCATTAATACAATTCGATTTAAATCGTCCATGCCTTCAGCTTTTAAACGATTAAATTCAGATACTAGTACTATACCATTTAATACCGCAACACCAAAAAGCGCAATAAAACCAATTCCTGCACTTATGCTAAAAGGCATTCCTCTTAAAGCCAGAAAAAATATACCACCAATAGCCGAAAGTGGGATAGCTGAATAAATTAATAGACCATGCTTAACAGATTTAAAAGCAAAAAACAGCAAAATAAATATCAGTAGTAATGATATTGGTACAGCAATCATTAATCTGTTTTTTGCTTTATTTAAATTTTCAAATGTTCCTCCATAAGTAGTGTAATAGCCTACTGGAAGTTTAATTTTTTTGTCAACTTTAGTTTTTAATTCGTCAACAATACTTTCAACGTCACGACCATCAACATTAAACCCTACTACAATTCTTCTTTTTGCATCTTCACGTTGAATTTGATTTGGACCATTTTTTATAGCTACATTTGCTAGTAGTGATAGAGGAATTTGTGTTCCTTGTGGAGTAGGAATTAAAATGTTTCTAACATCTTCTATGTCTTTTCGTTTGTTATTGTCTAAGCGAACAACTAGCTCAAATCTTTTTTCTCCTTCAAAAACTAATCCTGTACTCTGTCCAGCAAAAGCTGTGTTTACTACTCGATTAATGTCATTAATATTTAAATGATATTGTGCAATAATTGAACGGTTATATTCAATAATTACTTGTGGCATACCTGTTACTGGTTCAACAAATAAATCTTTTGCACCTTCAACAGTATTGACAATTTTCCCCAGTTTTCCCGCATATAAAGCCAAAGAATCTAGGTTTTCACCAAATATTTTACAAACCACATCCTGTCTTGCACCAGTCATTAACTCATTAAATCGCATCTGTACTGGATACTGAAAACCAGCAGTTATTCCGGGAACTTCTTGCAGTGCTTTACCCATTTTTTCGGCTAATTCGTCAAATGTTGTTGCAGAAGTCCATTCAGATTTGTCTTTAAGAATTACCATCATATCGCTAGCTTCCATCGGCATTGGATCTGTTGGTACTTCACCGCTTCCTATTTTGGTTACTACTTTTTCCACTTCAGGAAATTGACTTTTCAGAATATGTGCTGCTTTCTGTGTACTTTCAATTGTTGTATTAAGATTACTACCAGTTAAAACTCTTGTGTCAACAGCAAAATCACCTTCTTCAAGTGCCGGAATAAATTCGCCTCCTAAAGAACTTAATATTATAATAGCACTAATAAATAATGTTATGACAATTCCTATTATAACTTTAGGAATATTTAAAGCACTTTGCAACCAATGTTGGTATTTGCGTTCAACTTTAAACATTAATCGGTCTGAAAAATTAGGTTCGTGCTTGATTTTTTTACTCAAAAATAAAGCACTCATCATCGGAATATAAGTGAGTGATAAAAGGAATGCTCCCAAAAGAGCAAAAGCAACAGTTTGTGCCATTGGTTTGAACATTTTTCCTTCAATTCCCTCAAGAGTAAAAATAGGTAGATATACAATTAAAATTATAATTTGACCAAATACGGCGCTATTCATCATTTTTCCAGCAGCACTTTTTACTTCTTCATCCATTTTGTTTTGTGATAGACTATTCAAACTATTGAATTTCTTGCTGTGGCTAAGTTGATGCATCACTGCTTCTACAATAATGACAGCACCATCTACAATCAATCCAAAGTCTAAAGCACCTAAACTCATTAAGTTTCCACTAACACCAAACGTATTCATCAAAATAATGGCAAAAAGCATTGCGAGTGGAATTACTGAAGCTACAATTAAACCTGCTCTAAAGTTTCCGAGAAAAAGAACCAAAACAAAAATGACTATAAGCGCACCTTCCATTAAATTTTTTTCTACAGTTCCAATAGCGTTGTTTACCATTTTAGTTCGGTCAAGAAATGGTTCAATAGTCACACCTTTAGGCAAAGTTTTTTTAATTTGTTCTATACGGTCTTTAACATCTATGATTACATCACTACTGTTGGCACCTTTAAGCATCATTACAATTGCTCCAGCAACTTCACCTTCATCATTGTAACACATTGCACCATATCGAGTAGCATATCCAGTTGTAACTTTTGCAATATCTTTTAAGAATAATGGTGTTCCATTTGGAGATGATTTTACGGCTATATTTTCAATATCTTCAATTTTCCCAATTAATCCTTCACTTCTTATAAATAAATTAGTTGCTCCTTTTTCAATATAAGCACCACCAGTATTTTGATTGTTTTTTTCTAAAGATGTAAAAACATCTTCAATTGTTAAACCATGAGAGTGTAGTTTATTAGGTTCAATTACGACTTCAAATTGTTTTAATTTTCCACCAAAACTACTAACTTCAGCAACGCCTTTCACGCCTAAAAGTTGCCTACGAACAGTCCAATCTTGAATGGTTCTCAATTCGGTTTCATCATATTGGTCTTCATAACCTTTTTCTGGACGAACCATATATTGGTAAATTTCCCCTAATCCTGTAGAAACTGGACCAAGTTCTGGAGTTCCAATTCCTGTGGGAATTTGATTTTGCACTTGTTGTAATCGTTCCGCAACTTGTTGTCTTGCCCAATAAATATCGGTTTCATCATCAAAAACGATAGTCACTAATGATAATCCAAACCTAGAAAAACTTCTAATTTCTTTTAAACCAGAAATATTATTGTTTGCCTGTTCAATGGGAAAAGTAACCAAACGTTCGATATCGGTAGCACCAAAAGAAGGTGCAATTGTGATGACTTGAACCTGATTATTAGTTATATCAGGAACAGCATCAATTGGTAATTTAGTTGTTTCATATATACCATATAGTAATAACCCTATGGTAAATAAACCAACTATAAGCTTATTCGCTATGGAAAAAGCAATAATTTTATTTAACATGATTTATAAATAACTTAATTAATATTCAGTAAAGTAGCGATAATTCAAAAGTGAATTATCTTAAATATTTAAGTTATTTTAGGTGGTTGCCAAATGGAACTGTGGCTAGAAGAAATGAAGCAATTTCGATAAAAATTATTTTTTACCTTATCTTCTTTTTTTAATTTGATAGTAACTAAATCAAAGTTATTGTTTGGAATAAGTGTTATTGTGGAAAAACTACTATTATCTATGCTTTTGAAAGGTAATTTCATATCTTCATCTCTGTCTGAATCATTAACATCACCATGAGCATAATGCATACAAAGAAAAGTCCAAAGATTAATTGACTTATCTTCTTCTTTATGATTGTAGAAGTGATCTATCAAAACAGGAAGTTTGAACAACTCAAAACATTCTGTTGATGAAAACATATAAAGCGATAAAAAAGCTATTGCTAGTAGTTTACGCATGAAATTTTTTTTAGAACAAAAAATACTAAACAAATTTATGAATTTTTGTTCATCATTCTTATTTCTGCAGCTACTTTATACTTAATCTAAGTAAATGAGATTAGCATTAATTCATTTATTGTTTTATTAAATTATTTAATCCTCCATCAAAACCTCCAAAATACTTATCGCAGCTTCACTAATTTTTGTTCCAGGGCCAAAAACAGCAACCGCACCAGCATCAAAAAGGAATTGGTAATCTTGCGCGGGAATTACGCCACCAACAATTACCATAATATCTTCACGTCCGTATTTTTTCAGTTCTGCAATCACTTGTGGAACTAAAGTTTTGTGTCCAGCAGTAAGAGAAGAAACTCCAAGAATGTGAACATCATTTTCTACAGCTTGTTTTGCAGCTTCTTGAGGTGTTTGAAACAACGGACCAATATCCACATCAAAACCTACGTCGGCATAACCAGTGGCAACTACTTTCGCGCCACGATCATGTCCGTCTTGTCCCATTTTAGCAATCATAATTCTAGGACGACGACCTTCTTTTTTGGCGAAGGCATCGGCTAGTTGTTTTGCTTTTTCAAAACTCTCGTCGTTTTTTATTTCTTTACTGTACACGCCGCTAAAACTTCTAATTTGTGCTTTATATCTTCCAAAAACTGCTTCCAAAGCATCACTAATTTCACCTAATGTTGCTCTGTTTCTTGCAGCTTCTACTGCCAAATCTAATAAATTTCCATTAGAGTTTTGAGCACAATCGGTTAATTTTGCTAAACATTCAGCAACTTTGTTGTTGTCACGAGTGCTTTTTATTTGTGTCAAACGCTCAATTTGTTGCTTGCGCACCATATCGTTATCGACATCCAAAATCTGTAATGGATCTTCTTTTTCTAATCTAAATTTGTTAACGCCAACAATAATATCTTGACTACTATCAATTCTGGCTTG
>DAOLYL010000101.1:0-8463 GCA_035425765.1 Flavobacterium sp.
CTTAGCTTTCTTTTTATTTATTTTTTATTTTGAATATCCAATCCAAATGTTCTTGTTTAATCGGATGTTATACTGAAGGAATGAGTGTTGAAATGGAAGATAAAGGTTCTTGGAAGTGTATCAATTTTTTGTAGATGGATGACTGAATGTGATGAAAAAGAAAATGTGCTTTATCCATCTGAAAAATTGATACTCTTCCTTCTACTATTTGATTTTTGAGGATGCTTAAATAGTGTTCAGAAATCGGATGTTTGTATTTATTCGGAGTGGTGAACTGAAAATGGGAAGCATCTTCAAAAAACAATGAAAACTCTTGCCGAGTGCGATGGGGCAGTAGCGCAAGTATGGGTATCACTTTTTTATTTGCTTATTGGGATGTTTCTGATTGCTTTTATTAATAGCTGATGCCACAGAATGAATTGACAGTCGCAGTTGCAGTTTGCAGTAGAATTGTGTTTAGTAACGGTATGGCATCGGCTATTGTGAAAGCAATTACTTCTGTGCGTTGTGGCAAATAAAAAATGATACTTATACTGGCTTTTTTGGTTTTGTGTGTTCTAAAAATGGCTTTATCCACAGGCAATCAACTAAATGTCAAAGCCATTTTTTGAACTTACAAAAGCAATGAAAACACTACCGATTTAACCAGTTAGTTGCTAAAAACAGTGACCGTAAACGTTCTTAAAAGTAAGTATGACCGTAAAGTTTCCTATGAAATAGCGAAGGTTGTTGAAGACAGTGGCGAAGGGTGGTTTTTTGAGTAGCCGGCTGGTGCGATGGAAGCTGCTCAAAAAGTTGCCCTAGAGCCACTGGCAAGAGCGTTGGGTGTGGCGGCTTTTTTACATAATGTTATTATAGTGCATCCTTGATTTTCATTAGATGCAGGGTGTTTCTTTATGCACTATAATGCCACATTATGTAAAGAAGCTTTGGGAAAAAAATTACTGGCGCAAGTTGCGAAGCATACGCATTATTGATTCAATAATTGTGACAGTAATTTTTTTTGAGCGTTGGGAAGAAGGGGCAATTGAAATGTCAAACAATTAGCTTGTACTGAATGAATTCATATATTTTTCAAAAGAAATATTATATTTTAGTTTTAATTTTTCCCGATATCTTATTCGATATCATTTTATTTATTAAATATCTAAAAATTGCTTTACATCATTGTTTAGAATTAATTATTTCTTTGAAATAAATAAAAACCATTCTTTTACCATCAGTATTATCAAAGTTGGTAAGGAGCTCCATGCTTTTTACAAAACCTATTGAATTTTCTTTTATAGATTCAATGGTTTCTACTGTAGATTTTGATTCGACAGTATCTTTTTGTTTTTCCTCAGTAGTTTTGATTACCATATCTGATGAAATGGTAGAACCATTAAAAAAAGTGTTGGCTTGAGATTGTCCTTTTACTTGAGCCACACGATTCATTATTGATTCATTAGGATATTTTGCTTTTTCAAGCGAAAGCACCGATATAAAATATTGGTGTTCATAATCATCAATAACTTTTACTCCCTCGAAAGGTTTTGCCGAATACATCCTTTTGATGAAGTTAGTTAAAGAAACTTTATCATCATTGAAACTTTGGGAGTAAGCAACTGTTGTAATTATTATTAATAAAACGGAAAATAGTTGTCTCATAATGACTTATTTTTTTATTTTAAATTTTTGAACAATCTTTATTGCTTTTCCAATTTTTTTAAACTCTTCAAATGTGAAATAATTACTTTTTGCATTGTTGCACCAGTAACATGATAAAGCAAGATTTTCTATTATACCATAATCTGTTATTATAGGGTTCTTTCTATCCAATTCTAAACTTTTCCCTCTTTTTCCACCTCTAGTAGTTTCAGGATATTTATTGTATAAAATTATTGACTGTTCTTGTTTAAGTCCACAATATACACAACAATCATTTTGTTTTAAATACCATTCTTTAAAAGAATTGAAATCAGTTAATTTTAATCCTTTTTTTGATAATTGTAGCTTTCGAATCAATTTATCAATTCCTATATATTTTGGTGGTCTTCCTCTCTTTTTCATTAATTTATCTTCTATACAACCAAAATCTATTAAATTTAATTATATTATGATCTTGGTTTACTGGATTATCAATCTTGAAATCAAAATCAATTTTATCAAACTTTATATTAAATAATTGATGGTCATTTCCATTATGCCTATGTAAATCAAATTTATCTAATGCTATAAAATTATTATTTGTTACTGCTGCAACTTGTTCTCTCATTTCCTCAATTAATTCAGGGTTATTTTGAACAATTAATAAACTTTCATTTGCATCAACCTTTTGCCAAATTTTTATTTCTCCGACTATAAATCTTTGATGCAGATTGTTATTTATTGTGAATAGAACAAGAGATTCATTTTCATCACCTTGTTTGTAATTTTTATTTATTCCTTCTAAATAGCCATAATGATATTTTTTATCATTTTTATCTGAAAGAAAATGATTTTGAGAAAATAACCATTCTTCAAATCCGAAACCATAAATAAATTCATGAACCCCTATGTTTCTTGATTTACCATATGGACCAGAAGGCGTTCCCCAGTTATTTGTATTATATGATAGACGAGCGTATGTCATTTTTTAGAAATTTTATATTCAGTAATTTTATTTATTTCATCAAGACTCTTATCATCTTTTAAATTTAACACTACTAATTCCTCGTCCTCCGAAACTCCAATAAATGAAATTAGTAATCCGTTTTGATTATCAACAATTTTTAAACTCATATTTAAATTATCAACAAAAGAAAACTTACCAGTAAAAACCCTTACTCCATAGTGCTGCAAATAATATTCAATGTCTTTATCGTAAAGATTTTTATAATTGAAACATGGTATTGATTTATTATCTGGACAACAATGACGTTTAAACAAACTTGGATAAAGGTCGCATGACTGACTATCGAAACGAATTGGCCTAAATTTAATATCTTGAATTCGTAATTCAAATTTATCTGCATCTTTTGGTGGGGAACGAATCGCTTCGCCACCATAAATACAAAAACTTGTTTTGTAATAATCTTTAAGATCAATATCAACCAAACCATTACTTATTTTAAAATTTATCATAGCATTATTAAAATAATATATTTGATCAATTAAATATTTAATACTTTCCGCTGTTCGTAAAATAAAATAATCATATTTATCTTCAGATATAGCAAATGAAACTGGATAAATTTTCTTACCTAATTTTTTATAATCATTAGCTTCTTCTTTTGTTAGTGTTAATGCTTTTAAAGTATTGAAGATGTAATTTATTGACGTAAAGAAATTTTTATTCGGTTGAATTCCAATTGTAATTGGAATACTCCATTGTTCATTATTTCCATTTACCGCTATTGGCTCATTTGCCTTAATTAAAAAATTAAAAGAAGCATCGGCTATTTTTTTTGTAACATCACACATATCTGTAATAGCTTTTATCTCATTTTTTTCATTGAATATTTGTTGTTTTATGTTGAATGAAAACAAAGACCCCTTAAATTCTACAATTACTCCTTTACTTTCTACAAATGAAGTCAGTTTAGTAACAGAAACCGTAGCTTTTAAAGTTGTGGCATAACCTATCTCTGGTATTTGAACTTCTGAAATAACATCAAATTTCTGAATATTTCCGTTTGCAATAGAAACAATTTCATCTTTCACTAAATTGTCATTTAATATTTCTGTTTTTGAGGATATAAAAGTCCCAAACGCTTGTTCAATAGCCGATCGTAAGGCATTTTGTTTTGCTTCTTCAATGGTTTTACCAGTTCCAGTAACTGTCAGAGTGACTGTTTTGTCATCTGACATTGACTTTGAGGCAACTAGTTTTGTACCATTATCTAAAGAAGCACTTGTATTATCATTTGAATTATTTTCGGATATTATACCCTCTTTTTTAATTTTACCCTGAAGTTCTTCCGTTAATTTATCAATACGAGAAACAAATGTTTTTTTATCTTGAACTTCAATTTTACCATCAACAACAATTTTTTTTAATTCAATATAATAATTTAATGCTTTTTCATAATTATTTAAATAATAATTTGAATCTGATGCTACAGTTAAAATATAGTATTTAAGTTCTATATCTAGCTTATCAATATTATAATCCACTAATATTTTTTCAATTATTTCGTTTGCTGCTGCATACTCTTTATTTAAAAATAACTTTCCTGCTTTATTGTATTCTTTTCGCTGTCCAAATGAAAGAACGGAAATTAATACTAAACAAATTAAAAAATATCTTTTCATATTGTACTATTCTTTTTATCTTAAGATTGATTTGTATATGGATAAAGGTATTACGTTTTTTATGGCTATTAAAGCTACAGTTTCATTCCAAGAATTAGGTGAACATGGCTTATAATTTTCAACTTTTTTAGTTTTCAAACCCAATTCATATCTGACTTGTTATAAAATACAAGGTGAAATTTCTGAACCTTTTTTTCTATAAAGTTTAGCCATAAAAATTTAAATTATTTCCAATAAATGTTATTATAAGTAATCGTTTTTGGTTGATTTTTAGCATATTCAACTGCTATTTCAAGAGAAGCTTTGAGGGTTTCTTTTTCTAAATTTATTTTATCATTGTATTGTTTAAGCTCCAAATCTAATTTTACTTTCTCTTCGGCAGTTAGTTTATTGCTAATTTGTTTCATTAAAGATTCTGCTTCATTACTACAGGAAGATTTCGGATTAATTTCAGTTAGAAAAGTACTCGCCATTTCTGCTCCTTGTTGGTTTTGTTGACTTGACCAAGCCAGTTTGGCTTTAATTAGTTTGGCTTTGCAATCGGCATTTATTTTTTGTTGGTAAATTGTAGTTACTAAATCGGAACACTTAAAATAACATTCTTTACACACTTCCGGAACTAATGAAAGATTGTAAATGGCTTCTTCATATTTCTCTTGTTTTTCTAATGTTTGAGCATCTTTAATTATGAAGTCACATTGCGTTGAATAGTAATTGATGATTTTATTTTTGCCTTCTTCCAAAAATATAGTAATGTCTTTATTCTTTGGATTTATAGTTTTAAAGGCATCTATTAGTGCTTTGTTTTCATTGCTTCCAACTCCTTTTATACTGATAATAGCATTTGAGAAAATAGTATTAGTTATCGCATCCCCAATAAATAGCGTTACATCAATATTTTGAGCTATCATTTGTGGTGGTCCAGGAATAATGTCCTTCGTGCCTATATTTACTGTTGCTGTAATAATGAATCTTGGGTTTGCCATACTGCCACCCATACCATTATTTGTTGTAATTTGTTTTAACTTCGTTTCAAGTGCTTTTTTTGCTTCGGAAGGAATAGAATTATTATCAGGCAAATAAGTATTTAAAATAATGCGTCCAAAGTCATCTAGACTTACTTGAGCATTACAATGAAATTGAATGAACAAAAGAAATAGTAGAATTAGTTTTATGTTTTTCATAATTTATTATTTTTCGCCCAAGACAAGAATAGCTTCTCCGAGTCCACGAGTCATTAGTTTTACTTCAAAATTAAACGGTACTCCTTTTAAATATTTTTGTAATTTTTTACCAAAATCACGAGCGTCTAACGCTTTGTTTTTATCATCATTCAATGGAATTCTTACTTGCTCAAATCTAATCACGTTTTCAGTTGCATCACTTTTGTTGAATCTTCCTTTAACAGTATTTTCATCCATCCATTTTGTAATGTGATCAATTATTTCTTCTCCATTAATTTCTGTTTCTAGATTTTTATCCCAACTATTCCATTTTTTAATTGTCAATTGTATTTCTCTACCATTTGTAAACATATCGTCAAAATGAGACTGAAGTTGAGCTGCAAAAGTATCAATATTAGCAAGAATAGCGTTTTGCAATAAAACGGGAACAATATCAACATTATTTGGCGTTCCGTTTCCTGTAGAAGAAGCAATCCTTTTACTGGTATATGCATCAAACGCTTCTAAAACAAAAGAAACCACTTTGCCTTGGTCAGTCTTAGTAACTTTCCACCAAATTTGAATAACAATATCTGCCTTAGCTTTGTTTTTTAATTTATCCAAAGGACTTTCAGATATCACAGAACCTGAAGTAGTACTAGTTGTCATATTGTCTTCGGCATTTCTTGCTTCAATGGCTTTTAATTCCTGTTCAGCATCTTTTAAAGGAAAACCTCTATCAATCATTAAAGATCCTATCTTACTAATCACTTGACCTATTTCAGTATCTTCTTGAAATGCTTGTTTGTAATTTGGAACTTTTTGTTTAGTTCCTTGATTATCAAACTCCGTCATAAAAATTCGTTGTTCACACCAGTTATCACTTGGTAAAATCATTAGGGTTGGTTTTTTTGCTTGTGCAAAAGAGTTGAATGAATTGGTGTAAAAACCAATTATCATTAAAATTATTAGCAATTTTCTCATGTTTAAAATCCAGTATTTAGTGATTTAATAATTTTTTGTTCTTCAAGGTATTTTTTTAAACCGTCTTTATTGACCATAATATAATAATCGTTGTCTTTTGTGCCTTCGGGTTTACTATTATTACTGTCTATAGAATTTCTTATATAATTTTTCCAAATCCCATTCTTTGAAAAGAATTTTTTTTCTATTTTCTTGAAATTATCTATATCAGATGTTTCTTTTAAAATTGGCTTTTGGGTTTGACAGTTTACCGAAGAATACCCGGAATACAAAACCGCTTTAATAGCATCTTTACTGGCATTTTCAACATTAAATTTTGAAGAATTTTTATAATCTAAAACTTTTAATTTGACATATCCTTGATTCTCTATACTAACACATTCAATGTTATAAAGCTCTTTTTGAGCATTACAGGATATAATACCCATTAATAAAAAAATGAAGGTGTAATAAAACAGTTTCTTTTCCATAGTTATCATGTGAATAATTATTTTGGTTTATATTATATCCAATATTAATACTTTTTTTAACATTTTCTATCAAATGTTAAGAAAAATGAAGCAAATAAATGAAAAAAAATATTTAATGAGATAAGACCTTATTTTGTCCCAAAAACTGTGACATAAATTTTTTTGGAGCGTTGGCAAAGGAGTGGCATTTGAAATGTAAAATGTCCTTTTTACTATCGAAGAAAAAAGAATGCTCTCGCTATTGGAAATGAAATTAGCGAAATGAAGCAAACAAATATGTGAGTTTAGGAATACTTGGACTAAACGAGGATTTTGTGCAGATGAATGAGATAATGAATTTTCTAATTATTATAAAACATTTTTATCTGTAATCTATTTGTTTAAAGTAGTTTGCTTTTATCTGTTGTTAAGGTAAAATAAATGTCTTTTATTTTTAGTTTGTTATATCCGATTAAAGGAATTTTATTTGTAACTATTGTATCGTTTATTTCAGTTCCTGTACTTTCTAAATCATACAACCAAACATTATCTTTAGTGTTGATAATAACACAATGTCTTCTGCTTACTGCATTTGAACCCGATACTTGAATGTCGTTTTGATTGTAATCTTCTCTGCCAAATTTTATAATTGGATTATTGAATGAATTTGGAGTTTCTATTTTATTGTTCGTTTCTAATATTGTTATTGTATTTTCTTTCAAGGTGTTGAATTGAAAGTCCATAAATAATAATTTCGATTTTAATGAAGGTGTCTTTTTATAATTATGGCTAAGTTCTTCTTCAGCAATCACTGAAAGGTTGTATTCAATAAAAGGATTGTCTTTTTGGTCTGATTTTGATTTTGGAGGAATGGATTTACCATTACTATTTAATACATAAGCAATAAAATAATTATTTGCAAAACAAGGTAAAGATGGATTGGCTTCCATAATCATTTTGGAAAGTTCTATTGCTGTTTCATATCTGTCTGTTTCGTAATAACAACGAATTAAAAGATTATATGCTTCGTAATCTGCTGGGTTTCTATGAAGATGGTCTGATAATAATCCTATTGCAATTGGATATTTCTTCGCTTCTAAATTAATCCATCCTAAATCTTTTTGAACGTCTAATCTTGGATTGAGTTTTAATGCTTTTTCATAAAAACTTTTTGCTGCATCAATCTTTTGAATTCTTAAATTGTATTTACCTAACGCTAGTAATACTGCAACATTGTTGTCGTATTGTTTGTGAGCTAGTTCTAAAAATTTTAAAGCATTACGCCACTTGTTGGTTTTTAAGGCCTTATCTGCTAATGCTATTAATTCGGCTGCTTTTAGATTGTCTTTGTTGAATATTATAGGAACCGACTTTGCTTTTAAAGCTTCTTCTAATTCAATCATAAATTGAAATCTTAGTTCCGGTGTTTTATTGATTGCTTTTAGAATTATTTCTTGTTGCCAATTTGGAAGTTGTTGTATTGGAAAATCTGCTGATTGGTGTTTTTCAATGATTTCTTCTCTTGATAAACCGAAAAATGGATTTTGTTTGGATAACAATTCCATTAACGTAACTCCTAAAGCATAAATATCAAT
>DAOLYL010000102.1:0-8457 GCA_035425765.1 Flavobacterium sp.
GGTCCTGCTTATTTACGTTTTGGTCGTCCAGTAGTGCCTAACTTTATGCCAGCTGACGAACCTTTCGTAATTGGAAAAGCTATTATGCTTAACGAAGGAACCGATGTAACAATTATTGCAACTGGACATTTAGTTTGGGAAGCGTTGATTGCTGCTGAAGCATTAGAAGCCAAAGGTATTTCTGCAGAAGTAATTAATATTCACACGATTAAACCTCTTGACGAAGAAGCTATTTTAAAATCAGTTAAGAAAACCGGTTGTGTAGTTACTGCCGAAGAACACAATATTATTGGTGGTTTAGGCGAAAGCGTTTCAAGAACTTTGGTTCAAAATCATTTGGTTCCACAAGAATTTGTTGCCGTTAACGATAGTTTTGGCGAAAGTGGAACACCTGACCAATTAATGGAAAAATATAAGTTAAACAATCAAGCGATTGTGGAAGCTGTAGAGAAAGTTTTGAAGAGAAAATAGTTTTAAAACAAAATATTTAACCAAAACACCTTTAAAAGTTAGCTGCTTTTAAAGGTGTTTCTTTTTTATTTGAAGAAATTATTAAATCTCATAAACTTGTAACTATTGAACGCAACCTTTTGTAAATTGCAACGTCTTAAAACAAAAATGTCATGAACATAAAGAATTTTTCAACGTTATTAATTATTTACTATTTATTTTCGAGTTGTTTTGGAATGGCAGAAGTTGATTCTAGAAGTAACTTCAAACCTGTTTATATGAAGCGTTCCGTTTTTGAAAATTCTATTCAATTTGAACCTGCAAAATCCACTTTGACATCTGGTAAAATATACATAAAAGACGAGTTAATGTATCTAAACGATGTGAACAAGGGTTTTCAAATTTATAATTATTCAAACCCAAACAATCCAGTTAAAATTGGATATATAAACATTCCAGGTTCTACTGATGTTGCTATTCGAAATAATGTTTTATATGTTAATCAAGCAACCGATTTAGTTACAATTAATTATAATGTTTCAACCAACTCGGTTACGGTAACTAATCGAATAAAAAATGCTTTTCCACCCAAAGTTTCTCCTGACGGTTTTACAGCAAAAGAAAAACAAAATCAAATTGTTATTGACTGGACTAACGCTAATTAATCATGAAAAAAATAACTATTCTATTGTTTTTGGTATTAATTTTTGGTTGTTCAACTGATCAAGATAACTCCGAATCAGGTGATGGACAAGGTGGTTCATTAGCAATTTTTGCTTTGAAAGGAAACTATCTTTATGGTGTTGATAATTCTAAATTAAATGTTTTTTCACTTTTAAATCCTTCAACTCCAGTGAGTGTAAACGAAGTTGAAGTTGGTTTTGATATAGAAACATTATTCTCTTTTGAAGATTATTTATTTATCGGTTCAAGAAACGGTATGTTTATTTATTCTATAGAAAACCCTGAAAATCCTGTACTTTTATCACAAGCACAACATTTTACTTCTTGTGATCCAGTTGTTGCTAACGCAACAAATGCGTTTGTAACTTTACATTCAGGAACTTTTTGTGGAAATAACTTAAATGTTCTTCAAGTTTATAATACCACTGATGTAAATAACCCAATATTAATTCATTCGAGAAATCTAACTTATCCAAAAGGATTAAGTCTCTACAATGATTATCTATTTGTTTGTGATGATGTTATAAAAATATTTGACATTCAGAATCCTGCTGAGCCAATTTTGGTAAATACAATCAATAAAGAATGTTTTGATATTATTATAAACAATAATACGTTTTATGCAATTGGTAATTATGGTCTATACAGATACGAATTAAACCCCAATAACATCAATGACATTCAATATAAAAGTGAAGTTGTTTTTTAATTTTAGAATATTATAAATAGAAAATCCCGTATCGTTAAAAAACAATACGGGATTTTTTTTTAATTCAACCTTACTTTTTTTTCAAAAGTGCAATCGCATCTGTTGCATTTGATAAAGTTGCATATTGCAATGCTGTAAAACCTTTTTCATCCTCGATGTTGGTTTTTGCACCATTATCAAGTAGCATTTTAATAATCTCTACTTTATTGTATCGAGCTGCCATCATTAATGGTGTTAAACCATTTGAAGTTTCGTTGACATTAACGCCATACTCAATAAATTTTTTAACTGTTTGCAAATCACCTTTAGCAATAGCATTGCAAAGTGGTGTGTTTGTGTTGTAAACTAGTTCCTTTTGATTGCTGAAGTTTTTAGAAGTTGTTGCAAAAGATACATTTGCAAATGAAACTAGAGCCAAGCCCAAATAAATGATTGTTTTTTTCATGATGAGTGAATTTTTGATTAATACTAGAATAGACGATAATAGGTAAACATCGTTACATCAAAAAGGCAACTATAACATTAATTTAACATTTAAAATAAAAAAGCCACGTAAATCGTGGCTTTGGTATTTCTACTAATTGTTTTTATTTATTCAAAAAGTGCAAAACATTTTGCTCAATTCGTTGGTGAATATTTGAAATATCGGCTTTTATAAATTTTTCACCTAAAATATTTTCATACAATTCAATATATCGTTCCGAAACCGAATGGATGTAGTCTTCATTCATATCAGGAATTTGTTGTCCATTTTTTCCTTGAAAACCATTTTCGATTAACCAGCGACGAACAAATTCTTTTGACAATTGTTTTTGTTCTTCTCCTCTATCTTGTCTTTCTTGATAACCATCTAAATAAAAATAGCGCGACGAATCTGGTGTGTGAATTTCATCAATTAGAACAATTTTGCCATCTTTGGTTTTTCCAAATTCATATTTTGTATCCACTAAAATCAAACCGCGAGAAGCTGCTATTTCTGTTCCTCTTTGGTATAAAGCTCTTGTATATTTTTCTAAAACTAGATAATCTTCTTCTGAAACTATTCCGTTTGACAAAATAGCTTCACGCGAAATATCTTCATCATGTGAACCATTATCCGCTTTTGTTGTTGGAGTAATTATTGGGATTGGAAACTTATCATTTTCTTTTAATCCTTCAGCCATTGTTACGCCACAAATGGTTCTTTTTCCCAAAGCATATTCTCTAGCTGCATGACCTGAAAGATAGCCGCGAATAACCATTTCCACCTTAAACGGTTCGCAAAGATGACCAACAGCAACGTTGGCATCTGGTGTTGCAATAAGCCAATTTGGAACAATATCTTCTGTTAATTGCATAAATTTAGTTGCAATTTGGTTAAGAATTTGTCCTTTGTATGGAATTCCTTTTGGCATTACGACATCAAAAGCTGATAATCTATCAGTAGCAATCATAACTAAAAGTTCATCATTGATGTTATAAACTTCACGAACTTTGCCTCTATAAACTGATTTTTGATTTGGAAATTGGAAATTGGTTGTAGTTATTGTATTCATTTTTGTTGTGTTGTGTGGCGCAAAAATACTTTCTTTTCAGTTTAGAAACAACTTCTTGTTATCAAATAGAAATATTTTAGATAGATTTGTTTTTCTAGACCACAAAAAATGAAAAAAATTATTTCAAAAAGAACCTTTGTTTTTCTATTTCTTTTTTCAATAGGAATACTATTTCTGATGAATTATCGAATTCCTTTTTTTAAGCAAAATGCTGGTATTTGGTCAGTTGGATATGGTATTAGTAATGAATTTCCGGAGAAAATGGAAGTTGAAAAAAATCCAATTTTTAGTTTAGAAAAGTTACAACAATATATTCCTGACAGTGAATTTCTTGCTGATCCTTTTTTCTGGAAAGAAGGAAACAAACATTATATTTTTTTTGAGCATAAAAAATTTAAACCTCATGCAGCTTCAATTGGAATTTTAGTTTCAGAAAATGGAAAAGACTATGAATTTAAAGGAACTGTTTTAAAAGAAAAGTTTCATCTTTCTTATCCTCAGGTTTTTAAATATAAAAATGAATATTATATGTTGCCTGAAACTCAAGGAGCAAATCATGTGATTTTATACAAAGCAAAAAAATTTCCTTATGAATGGGAAAAATGTGATACACTTTTGAAAAACACTAAATATAAAGATCCAACTATTTTTCTTTCAGATACCTTGAATATTATGGTTGCAACAGACCAAAACATGACAATGCACTTATTTCATGCTGACTCGCTTTTTGGTGAATGGAAAAAACATCAAAAGCATACTGTAATTATGGGTTCAGAATCTCGACCTGGTGGACGATTTTTTATTCATAAAAATGAATTGATGCTTCCTATTCAAAATGCAAGTAATGGTTATGGAACTGGTTTGTCTTTATATAAATTTAATTTTAATAATGGCGATTATTCCTTAACAAAGGATAAGCATTTTTATTTAGAAGGAAATAAAAAAACCAAAGAATTCAATGCTGGAATGCATCATCTGGATATTCAGAATATTGATGGGAAGTATTATTATGTCTATGATGGAATTCGTTTATTGAATGAGAAAAAGACACTTCATTCGGTATCTGTTTTTAAAATGAACTATTATGATTTAAAAAATTGGGTTCATCAAAAAATAAATAACTAAAAAAAGAGCAGTTAAAAAACTGCTCTTCCTATTTTAATTAGAAATCTAAAATTAGAATTTCAAATTATATGTTGCTCCAATACCAACAACTTGAATATCAAGTTCATTTTCAGCAAATGTGTTTTGATAATAAGCATAGATATTCCAATCAGCATTATGGTAACCAACTTGTGGATTAACGTATAAACCACCAGAATTGTCAATATTAGTTAAAAAACCGTAACCTAAATCTGCTCCAAGAAACACACCTTCAGTTTGGAAGTAATATCTACCAAATGCTGCTAATGGCACTAAACCAAAATCATCTAGACCATCTTTTCCAAAGAAATGGTTATACCCAGAAGTAACACCAATTCCGAAATGCTCCGTAACTAAATATTGACCTCTTAAATCTAAACCAACTGCGAAAGAAGAAGCATCAGCTGCATCTCCAACAGGCAAACCTGCGTTTAATCCTAATTTTAACCAAGAATTTTTTGAGTTAATTTCAACATCTTGTGCAAAAGTTGCAGTTCCGATGAACAAAGCTACTACTAAAATAATTTTTTTCATTTTTAATAAATTTAAATATTGTTACTTGCCACTTGTCAATTTTTGTGCCAAAATTCTTCCTAACCTCTATTTTCATGTATTAAAAACCTCAAACAACTGAAATCAAATTAGTTATAAAAAATAAAAAAACCTGACACATAATGTCAGGTTTTTTATATTAATCATTGTTTTCAATGCTTTTATAGGCATCAATCACTTTTTTAACCAATCGGTGTCTGACAATATCTTTGTCATCAAGATAAATAATTCCAATTCCTTCAATATCTTTTAGTACCAAAATGGCTTCTTTTAATCCAGAAATTGTTCTTCTAGGCAAATCAACTTGACCTGGATCACCAGTAATAATGAACTTAGCATTTTTCCCCATACGTGTTAGGAACATTTTCATTTGTGAATGGGTTGTATTTTGAGCTTCGTCCAAAATTACAAACGCATTATCCAAAGTTCGTCCACGCATGAAAGCCAATGGAGCAATTTGAATAATTCCTTTCAAAATATAATCTTCCAAAGTTTGTGGTGGCAACATATCGCGCAAAGCATCGTATAATGGTTGCATGTATGGATCCAATTTGTCTTTCATATCACCAGGAAGAAAACCTAGATTTTCTCCTGCTTCAACTGCTGGTCGTGTAAGTACTATTCGTTTAACTTGCTTTTCCTTCAACGCTTTAACTGCCAAAGCAACTCCTGTATAGGTTTTTCCAGTTCCTGCTGGACCAACAGCAAAAACCATATCATTTTTTTGAACCGCTTCAACAAGTCGTTGCTGATTTGGCGTCATGGCTTTGATTAGTTTTCCACCAATTCCGTGAACCAAGATTTTATCACTATCAGGCATTCGCTGTTCTTCTTGCGAATTGCTTTGAATAACTCTATCAATAACATTGGTATCAATATTATTGTAGCGCGTAAAATGCAACATCAAGCGATTAAAACGATTTTCAAACTCATCGAGTTCTTCTTTTTCGCCAAATGCCTTAAGTGTTGTTCCTCTTGCGACAATTTTGAGTTTTGGATAATACCTTTTTATAGTTTCAAGATGAGCATCTTGAGCACCCCAAAATTCTTTTGGAGCAATGTCGTGTAATTCAATGATACGTTCGTTCAAAAGCAGTAGTATTAAATTAATTTTTTAGCTAAAAATAAATTAGCTTTGCATTCAAATTTAATCAAATAAGCGATTAGGTTTACTATTTTTGAAACCGATTTCAACTAAGTTATAAACAATTAATGTCAATAATTACACTTACAACCGATTACGGATTAAAAGACCACTTTGTTGGCGCTTTGAAAGGTAAAATTCTATCCGAATTCCAAGAAGCAACTATTATTGATATTTCGCATGAAATTGATCCATTTAATATAGCCGAAACTAGCTATGCAATTGGTGCTGCGTTTTCAAGTTTTCCCAAAGGAACCGTTCATCTTATTGGTGTTGATATTGAATTGAATTCAGAAAATCAACATATTGCTATGCAATGGAATGACCAATATTTCATTTGTGCTGATAATGGAATTTTGAGTATTTTAATTCAAAAAATCGTTCCTCAAAAAATTGTAGCCATCAACATTCACGATCGTTTCCCTACGGATGCAACTGATTTGGATGTTTTTGTAAAAGTAGCTTGTCATTTGGCAAAAGGTGGTTTATTGAATGTTATTGGAAAAGAAATCAATTCTATTAAAGAAACTACAGAACTACAAGCTGTCATCCAGGAAAACCAAATTAAAGGTTATGTAATTTATATTGACCATTTAGGAAATGCTGTGACAAATATTTCAAAGAAAGCATTTTTGGAAACGGGTAAAGGTCGTCCATATGAAATAAAATTTAAAACCAAAACAATCAAAACAATACTGCCAAAATATTCAGATATTGGGATTTACAAAAAAAAATCTTTAAAAGATTGTGAAGGCGAAAGTTTGGCTATTTTTAATGAATCTGGTTTTTTAGAAATTGCTATTTTTAGGAGCAATCCTAGAACTGTTGGTTCTGCTACTTCTTTACTTGGTTTGTATTACAGAGATTTTGTTATGGTTGATTTTAAAAATTAGAAAAAGTTACTATTATTATGTTTATACGAATTGTAAAAATGAGTTTTCATGAGGAAAATATTCCAAAATTCATGGAAAACTTCAATTTAATCAAAGAAAAAATACGAAACTCGCCAGGAAATCGTTATCTAGAATTATATCAGGACAAAAACAATCCTTGTATTTTTTTTACATACAGTTTTTGGGAAACCGAAGAAGATTTGGAAAACTATAGAAAATCAGCTTTATTTGATGATGTTTGGACATTTACCAAAAAATTATTCAACGATAAACCCGAAGCTTGGAGCGTTGACAAGTTAGTTTCACTAACATAATTAAGGATTAAAATATAATTATGGAAAAATTAGTTAATGATTTTAGTTTAAAATTGTTTGTTTGGCAAGCAATAGTAATATTTATTATAGTATTTGCTATTTACTTTACAGTGAAATTTGGAAAAATACTTTACAAATATTTAAAAAATAATAGCTAGACTAACAAAGAGCTAAATTTAACAACAACGATTTAGCAACAAATAACCAAATTATCAAATCAACAAATAAACATAAATGAAATCAATCGCATTACGAGAAATTAAATCCTTTTTTGGTTCGCCAATTGGATATTTAGTTATCGCCATTTTTCTATTGCTCAACGGATTATTCCTTTGGGTTTTTGATGGTGAATACAATATTTTACAAAGCGGTTTTGCCGATTTAAGTCCGTTTTTTACACTTTCTCCATGGATATTAATTTTTCTAATTCCAGCCGTAACCATGCGCAGTTTTTCGGATGAAAAAAAACAAGGAACAATTGAATTACTTTTGACAAAACCTCTATCGATTTGGCAAATTGTAAACGGAAAATTTCTTGGTGCTTTTTTATTGATAGTAATCGCTATTATTCCAACATTGATTTATGTTTATGTAATTTCATCGCTCGGAATTCCTGAAGGAAATATAGATTTGGGAAGTATAATGGGTTCTTATTTTGGACTTTTATTTTTAGTTGCTGCCTATACTTCTATTGGAATTTTCACTTCAACATTATCCGAAAATCAAATTGTATCGTTTATTCTTTCGGTATTTTTATGTTTTTTCTTTTATTATGGTTTTGATGGAATGACGACATTAATAAAATCACAATCGGATGTAATTGCACGATTTGGAATGGATTATCATTTTAAAAGTATGGCTCGAGGTGTTATTGATACTCGCGATGTAATCTATTTTGTTACCGTTTCTATTTTATTTTTATCGCTTACGGTGTTTAACTTAAAATCGTTGAAATCTTAATGAAAACTATAAAAAACAACTTCAAAAAAATAGTTTCGCTTTTAGCCATTTTAATCGGAATTAACTTTGCTGG
>DAOLYL010000103.1:0-8428 GCA_035425765.1 Flavobacterium sp.
TCGATTATAAAAAAACTCGAAACCAAAGGTTATCCCATGAGTAAAGTTTCGCTGGAAAATATCGAACGCGAAAATAATTTTATCAAAGCCAATTTAAAAATCGATACCGGTAAAAAAAGACAAGTCAACAACATCGTGATAAATGGCGTTGATAAATTTCCAGAAAGTCACAGAAAAAACCTTATCCGATTATATAAAAACAAAGTTTTCAATCAGCAAACGCTGGAAAAACTGCACAACGACATAGAAAAATACCGTTTTGTAAAACAAACCAAATATCCTGAAATTTTATTTACCCAAGATTCGACAAAAATTTACGTCTATCTAGAAAAAGCAAAAGCCAATACTTTTGACGGTTACATTGGATTTACTAATGATGAACAAGACAAAGTAGTTTTTAGCGGTTATGTTGATTTAATTTTGAACAACGTATTAAATTCGGGCGAGAAACTTTCTCTATTTTGGAAAAGCGATGGTCAAGAACAACGAACGTTTAATTTGGGTGCCGAAATTCCGTATATTTTCAAAAGTCCATTTGGAATAAAAGCCAATTTGAATATTTTCAAACAAGACAGTACATTTCAAAACACGCGAACAGCATTGGATTTAGGTTACTATTTCAATTATACAACACGAGCTTATGTTGGTTATCAATCCGACGAATCGAGCGATATTCAAAACGCAAACACCTTTTCTTTAAGCGATTTTGAAAGCACATTTTACACGACCGGATTTGAATACACAAACTTCAAAATTGATGATTTTCTTTTCCCCGAAAAAACCCATTTTGAAATCAAATTTGGAACTGGAAAACGAGAATCAAATATCGAAAACACCAATCAGTTTTTTGGAAATCTACTTTTTAGGCATAACCTCTATTTGAATGACAAAAACATCATCAATATCAAATCGCAGAATTTCTATCTGCAAAGCAATACTTATCTAGTCAATGAACTTTTTAGATTTGGTGGTATCAATTCTATTCGCGGATTCAACGAAAATTCACTACAAGGAAATCTCTTGACTTCCATTCTAACCGAATATCGTTATGTGCTTTCACCTAGTCTTTATGCGCATTCCATCATTGATTATGGCTATTTTAAAGACAACACTTCAAATACAAGCGACACATTATTAGGACTTGGTTTTGGCATTGGACTGCAAACCAAAAACGGATTATTCAACCTAGTTTATGCCAACGGAAGCACCAAGGAACAAGCGGTAAAGCTGACTAACTCTATTATTCATCTAAGTTTAAAAGCGAACTTCTAATTAACTTTCAATAATTTAACAAATTTTTAATATTTCTTTAGGTTTTTTAAGATTTTTTTAAGACTTTTACAATACTAATTATAACCAAATTAAATAATGAAAACAAAGTTAAATGGATTCTTAACGCTATTTTTAGCGTTGTTGGTGCAAATTTCTTTTGCGCAAGAAAGAATGGTAAGCGGAGTTGTTTCAGACAACAGCGGATTACCAATTCCTGGAGTTAATGTTCTAGTCAAAGGAACATCAGCGGGAACTCAAACTGATTTTGATGGAAAATACTCTATCAAAGCATCTCCAAATCAGATACTTATTTTTAGTTTTGTTGGAATGAAGACACAGGAAATTATGGCTTCATCATCTTCACTAAATGTTAAGATGGCAGACAATTCTGTTGAACTTGAAGGAGTTGTTGTTACTGCATTAGGTGTCAAAAAAGCCGAAAAAGCAGTAACTTATTCTGCTCAATCAGTCAAAGGTGGAGCAATGACAGAAGCTAGAGAGCAAAATCTAGTCAATGCGTTATCAGGAAAAGTTGCTGGTGTACAAGTAACAAATTCATCTGGTGCAGTCGGCTCATCTTCGAGAATTGTTTTAAGAGGTGCATCCACAATTACAGGTAACAATGAAGCATTATTTGTAATTGATGGCGTTCCATTTGACAACACTAACAATGGAAATGCAGATTCTGCTGGTGGTAGAGATTTACCAAATGGAGCTGCGAGTATTAATCCAGACGACATTGAGTCTGTAACAGTCCTAAAAGGTCCAACTGCAGCTGCTTTATACGGTATTCGAGCAAGTAAAGGTGTGATTTTAATCAATACTAAATCAGGCAAGAAAAAAGGTAAATTTGAAGTTTCTTTTAATTCCAACACAACCTTTTCAAATCCATTAATACTACCAGATTACCAAAATTCATACGGTCAAGGAGCAACTTCTGATTATTTTGAATTTGTTGATGGTGCTGGTGGTGGATATAATGATGGAGTTGATGAAAGTTGGGGTCCAGCTTTGGATAGAGGATTATCATTTGTTCAATGGGATTCTTTTAAAAATGGAGGTTTACCAACTCCTTGGGTTTCGCACTCGGACAATGTTAAAGACTTTTATGAAACGGGAATAACTCAAACCAATAACATTTCAATTGTTAACGGTGGTGAAAACTCTAATTTTAGATTGTCCGTTGGTAATTCTGATGAGAGAGGAATGATTCCTTTTACAGAATTCAAAAAATTCAATGTTGGATTTAATGGGAATATGAATTTAGGAGAAAAATTATCAGCTGGAATTAATATCACATATTTCAATAATAAAAGTGATAATTTACCAATTGTTGGTTATTCAAGTCAAAACGTTGTTCAGCAATTTATTTGGTCTGCAAGAAACGTAAACTATACGGATTTAAAAGGTTGGAGAAACTACCCTTTAGCCGATCCATCATCTCCTGCAGCTGGAACACCAATTAACTGGAATACAAACTTCCAAAATAATCCATATTGGCAACTTGAAACAAATATCAACACTTTTGATCAAGACAGAATCACTGGAAGTACTTTCTTAAATTATAAGATTACTGATAATTTCTCTGTTAATGGAAAATTAATGCTAGACCATTACTCTCAGAGAGAAACTCTTAGAAATGAAAAAGGATCAAATGAAAATATTGATGGGTATTACGCTGAAATTGGTAGACGGTATTCAGAAATAAATGCTGAAACAATTTTGTCTTACTCAAAAAGTATTACAGATGATTTTTCATTGACTTTGAATGCAGGAATGAACTCTATGAAAAGAATTTCTACTAGACAATTAGGTGAACTTGAAGGTGGACTTGAATTACCAGGATTGTTTACATTATCTAACGTAAAATCAGGCACAACTCCAAATATTGATAGTGACTATACTGAGCAAAGAATAAATAGTGTTCTAGGGTTTGGTCAATTATCGTATAAAAACTATGCTTTCTTAGATTTTTCAGGAAGAAATGATTGGGCAAGTGTGTTACCAACTAAAAACAATTCATTCTTTTATCCGGCAGTATCAGGATCTTTAGTTCTTTCTGATATATTTGGATTAACATCAAGTAAAGTAAATTATTTGAAAGTAAGAGGTGGATGGTCTAAAGTTGGAGGTATTGGTCCACTCGATCCATACAATTTAAATAGAACTTTTGCTCTAGAAAATAATAATTTTGGTACGGTCTCTTCTGTACCTAATACACAATGGAATCCAAATTTAAAACCTGAAACAACAACAGGTATAGAAGTTGGAGTTGATTTAAATGCCTTTAACAATAGAATACGTTTTGGCGCAACATATTATAACCAAACAAGTAAAGATTTAATCTTACCGCTACAAATCGATGCGGCATCAGGATTTACTTCTTCATGGGAAAATGCAGGAGAAATGAATAACAAAGGTTTTGAACTACAATTAGGTTTGACTGTGTTAAAAAAGACAGATTTCTCATTTGATATAGATATGAATTTTGCAAAGAATCAAAACGAAGTAGTTAGCTTAGGACTAACTGACGCTTATGTTTTAGGAGGTCAATGGGATATGGAATTACAAGCAAGAAAAGGTGAAGCATACGGCTCAATCGTAGGTTATCCTTATCTAAGAAATGATGCAGGACAAATTGTTTACGAAAATGGTTTGCCACAAGTAAACAATGAAGAAAAAGTAGTTCTAGGTAATATTACTCCAGACTGGACTGGTGGTGCAAACTTCACATTCAAATACAAAAATTTTGATTTAAGCACATTATTAGATGCAAAAATGGGTGGAGAAATATTCTCCATGACTTACATGTGGGGAAGATATGCTGGAACACTTGAAGAATCTCTTATTGGAAGAGAAACTGGAGTGATTGGAAACGGAGTGATTGATGATGGAAATGGAGGTTATACTCCAAATAATATAGTTGTTGATGCTAAAACATTCAATCAATTTGCATATGATTATTCAAATTTCACTGAAAGTGGCGTTTTTGACGCTAGTTATGTAAAATTAAGACAAATTATATTTGGTTATTCATTACCAAAAAAATGGCTAAACGGAACCTTTATTCAAGATTTCAGACTTTCTGTTGTTGGTAGAAATTTAGCAATTTTGTATAAAAAAGTGCCTCATATTGATCCAGAAACTGGTTTTAGTAATGGAAATGGCGAACAAGGTCAGGAATTTGGTCAATTACCATCTGCAAGAACATACGGGTTTAACATTAATATTAAATTCTAAAAAAGTTATGAAAAAAATAATTTCCTTATTTATTGCAGCAACATTTATATTTAGTTGTGATAATAATTTTGAAGAGATAAATACCTCTCCAAACAATTCGCAAACAACCGATCCAAATCTGCTTTTATCATCTTCAATGATTATAACTCAGAATACACTTTACAACGCACAAATTGGAGGTGATATGGGATTATGTTGGGCGCAACAATGGTCTAAAGTTCAATATAACACAGAAGAAAGATACTCACCTAGAAGAGCCGTCATGAATTCTGTATGGACGAACTTATATGCAAGTGCAATTGCTGAAACAAAAGCAGCTTATGAATTAGCTGAAACTGCAGGAAACACAAATCTACAAGCGGTTAGTTTAGTTTTAGAAGCAAATAACTTTCAAATTCTTACTGATATTTTCGGACCAGTTCCTTTTAATGAAGCTGTAGTTCCTGGTATAACAAAACCAGTACATGACACTGAAGAAGTAGTTTATGACGGAATTCTTGCAATGTTAGACGAAGCAGAAACATTATTTGCATCTGGAACTGGAGAATTCACATCTACTGCTGATTTTATTTACCAAGGTGATGTAGCTAAATGGAGAAAATTTGGAGCTTCTCTTAAGCTAAAAGCATTAATGAGAATATCTAAAAAGAGAAACGTAACTGCCGAAGTTACAGCTTTGCTAAACTCAGGTCTTTTAATGTCTTCAAATGACGATAGTGCTCAACTTGCATACACAGCAGCACAACCAGATGCAAACCCATTGTACGAAACTATAGTATTTGGTAATAGAGCTGAATATAAAGTTAGTTCAGTTTTAGTAGAAAAGTTAAACTTATTAAGTGATCCTAGACTTAGCAAATTTGCACAAGTAAACAATGCAAATGCTTATGTTGGAAATATTCCTGGAGAAGAAAACTCAGGGAATTACAATGGTTTTTCTTCACCAGGAACTGACTATTTATCCCCAACATTACCTGGAGTTCTTTTATCTTATGCACAAGTTGAATTGTATCTAGCCGAAGCAGCTTTAGAAGGTATAATTCCTGGAGGAAATGCAACAGCTGACACACATTATAGAAATGGAATTTCTGCTAACATGGAGTTTAACGGTGTAACTCCAGCACAAATAGCAACCTACTTATCGCAACCATCTTTAGATTTTTCTACAGTTAGTGCTGGAAGAGAAAAGATTGGTCTTCAAATGTGGTTTGCATTGTATGGACAAGGAATAGAATCTTGGACAGAATGGAGAAGAACTGCACAACCTACACTTTCTTTAGTAGTAGAAGCTCAAATCAATGTAATCCCAAAAAGATTTTATTATTCAACTGACTCACAAAACTTTAATCAAACAAACTATCAAGCTGCGGTATCCTTATTGGACAATGGAGACACAATGCTATCAAAAGTTTGGTGGATGAATTAAAATAAAAACTATGAAAAAATTTATTTATTTATTTATGGCAATAGCATCAATTGGTGTTTTGTCTTGCGAAGAAGAAGACAATGATCTTCTTACTGGTGATAAAAACGAAGGCGGTTTATTAAATGTCAAAAACAACTTAGTAGCATATGTTGTTGGCAATGGTAACGATTTCGAATATATTGCAGGACTTGGAGTATTTCAAGGAGATGTAAGTGTGGAATCTGTAGATATCTATAAACAATTTACAACTGTTGATGGAGTAACATCTAATAAAGTATTTCTTAAAAATGTTACTTTCCCAAATGAGGATCAAATTGAAAATATCGAATTTAATTTCACTTATAATGAACTAATTCAAGGTCTACTTGTAAACGGACAACCATTACCGTCAAATGATGCAGATTTAGAAATTGGAGACTCTTGGACGCTGTCTTTTGTTTCAAAAACTTCAAGTGGAAACGATGCTACAAACAGTAAAACAACTAAAGTAGCTGTTGGAACACGATTTGCAGGTAATTATAGATGCGTGGTTGCTGAGTATTATAGATTAGGAGTTTTAACTTATACAGAATCTGACTGGCCAGCTGCAACAACTATAGAATCTGTAAACTCAACAACTTACAGAGTTGTAGAATATTTTGGAGCTGCTGCATTTAGTGGCAACGAATATTATTTCACAATAGATGAAAATGATGTTATCGGCTATCCAGACAACACTCCGGACGGAACAGCTCAATCTGGTAATGGACAACCATTCATTACTTGCCTTAGCAATCCAGCAGATATGACAGAAGTAAACTGTGGAAATTCAAATTATGTTATTAGAGATAATATTGAAGGAAAAGACAGATTAGTAATGTCTTTTGGATATAACACAACATCTGGAGCAGTTGGTCCAAGGATTTTTTATCAGGTTTTAGAAAAAATTGTTGAATAACCTTAAATCACAATTATGAAAAAAATAATAAACATAAAGTCAATCACTATAGCTTTTTTATCATCAGTGGTACTATTTAGTTGTGATAATAACGACGATGCAACTGGCTACAGTAACCTAATAGTTACTGAAGGTGTTGTTGCATCAATTTCTCTATCTTCTCCTCTTCAAACTTCACAAACAGTAAGAGAAGCAGATGAAGATTCTTTTTCTTATACTATAACTCTTGACAAAACTCAAGCTGTAGATATCCATATTACAGTTAGTCAAATTGACGGTGATGCTAATGCAGATTCTGATCACCCTGATTTTGAATTTGATCATGTACTAGTTATACCTGCTTATACAACTTCAGTCACAGGTACTATCAAAATACTTAATGATACTGAAAGCGAAGATGACGAAACAGTTACTCTTAAATTAGGTGGTACAAACACCTCTAATGCATCATTAAATCCTGTTACAGTTTCATTTACAATTGAAGACTGCTTTTCAGATTTAGCAGGAACTTACACCTACTCAACAACTAACTGTTCAGCTCCAACTGGTGAAACAGCAGCTGGACCAATTACAGGGTCAGTTACATTTGAAGAAACAGAACCAGGTAAATATGAACTTTCAGACGCTTCATTTGGTGGTTGGATTGGACTATATGGCTCTGGTGTAGCAACAGGAGTTAGCTTTTTAGATTTATGTGGTCAATTATCATTTACAGGTGTCGATCAGTATAATGAAACATTCTTTATCACAAATTTAGTAATCGATGGAGCAAACATGTCATTCCATTGGGAAAATGATTATGGTGAATTTGGAGACACAACTTTGACCAGAACAGATGGAACAAATTGGCCTCAATTAAGTTTGTAACATTTCTTAAAATCAAAGATAGATTAACCATCCCAACATTTGGGATGGTTTTTTTTATACCTTTACGCCATGGAAAAAGAAAACCAAATCTTCGGAATTAGAGCAATAATTGAAGCCATTTCGGCTGGAAAAGAAATCGACAAAGTTTTTATTCAAAGTGATGCGCAAAGCGATTTGATGCAAGAATTAATGAAAACGATGAAAAAAAACAGCATCAATTTCAGTTACGTTCCTGTAGAAAAATTAAACCGATTAACCCCAAATAATCACCAAGGTGCAGTGGCAACCATTGCTCCTATTACGTTTGTAAAACTAGAAACTTTAGTCGATAGCGTTGTAGAAAGCGGAAAAATGCCATTATTTTTAATCCTTGACCAGCTAAGCGATGCCCGAAATTTTGGTGCCATAATCAGAACTGCAGAATGCACTGGCGTTGATGGCATTATTGTTCAAAAAACAGGTTCAGCACCAGTAAATGGCGACACAGTAAAAACCTCGGCTGGAGCAGTTTTCAATGTGCCAATTTGCAAAGTTGACCACATCAAAGACGCCATTTTCTACCTTCAAGGAAGCGGAATCAAAACCGTTGCTGCCACCGAAAAAACCGAAGACAGTATTTACGATATTTCATTAAACGAACCCGTTGCCATCATCATGGGAAGTGAAGATCGAGGCATCAATCCATC
>DAOLYL010000104.1:0-8117 GCA_035425765.1 Flavobacterium sp.
CCAGTATCAAACGTAATTCCTTTTCCAACCAAACCAATATGTTTTTTGGCATTTGTTGGTTTGTATTCCATGATAATGAATTGCGGTTCGCGAATACTTCCTTGACCAACAGCTAGAAACGAATGCAAACCAACTTCAGTGGCTTTTTCTTTTCCAAAAACAGTTACATTGAAACCGTACTTTTTTCCTGCGTCCGTTGCCCAATCGGCTAGGTATTTTGGTGTTACTTTATTTGGTGGCAAATCAACTAAGTTGAACGTTTCGAGTTGTGCTTGTGCTATTTTAATTCCTTTAGAAATTATTTCGTCTAGATTTTCTTTAGCAATGTATTGAAAGACGAAATCATTCGTTAAAAAAGGATGTGCTTCGGTTTTTTTGTAATGTCCTAAATTATACGTTCCTAAAACTAATCCTGAAAAAAGTGCTTCCACTTGTTCGTTTTTAAGTTCATTTGGAATAACAACAGCTACATTAGTTCCGAAAAGATCTTTTTGTTTTGCTGCAATTCTGCGAGAAATGGTTTTAATTGATTTATAGTCAATTTCTTTTCCTAATCCAATGAAGATATGAGTACAATCGTATTTTTCAACTACATAATGCGTGTCTTTTTTTCCATAAAATACTTTTGATGGCACAGAAATTCCGTGGTATTCAATTGGAATAATGCTTTTAGCATTGGTTTCAAAAACAGGAATTAAAATGGTTCCTGTGAAATTATCTAGATTTTGTATTTGTTTTGTTTTCATTTTTTTAATTTGATTAGCACTTCGACTGCGCTCAGTGTGACACTCATTTAATTACTTATTCATTTTTATCACTAAAAAATAACCATTCAATGGCTTTTGGAAATTCATCGCTCCAATAACGTTCGTTGTGTTTTCCTTCCATATTAATGCTTAATCGCGCTTTCATTTTTTCGGCAAAACCTTCTCTTTTCAGTAATCGATTTTTAAAACTTTTAACATGATCAATCATGGTTGCGCTTTCATCACCGCCAGCATAAAGGTAAATTCTTGTGTTTTGAGGTTCGTCCATATCTAAAAACGATAATTTAATTTTTGGAACAACCCAAAGTGATGGCGAGAAAATCATCAGTTTTCCAAAAACTTCAGGATACATAATTCCAGAAAAAATACTGACCAATCCGCCCATTGAACTTCCGCCAATTCCGGTAAATTCACGTTCGGGTTTAGTTCTAAAGTTTTCATCTACAAATGGTTTTAATGTATCGGTTAAAAAGCGAATGTATTTTTTTCCTTCGCCAGTTCCTAAAACAGTATTACCAACATTGTATTCTTTTATGCGTTCTTTTTCGGCATGTTCAACCGCTATGACGATAATTTTTCCAATATTATATTCTGCCATTACGGCTAGTTTTTTATCTATTTCCCAATTGCCGTATTGTGCATTTTCGTTGAACAAATTTTGCGCATCTTGAAGATATAAAACAGGGTAATTTTCGACAGAAGTATCATAATCATGTGGCAACAAAGCCCAAACTCTACGGGTTTTATTCAACTGCGGAATTTCGAATTCTTCGGAAATTAGCTGAACTTTGGGTAAAAATTTTGATTTAAACGGCAACCAATTGTGACGCCATTTTGCGACATGTTCTTTGCGAACGCCGTTTTTTTGTTTGCAATTTCTATTCTCGGTACGATTTCCAAATTTGTCAATTTCAACTTCACTCCAATCACCGCGAGTGAATTTATACAGTAATTCATCGGGATAATTGAAATCGTGGGCAAACTTAAAATGATACAAACCTTGTCCAACGCGTTCCATTTCAAAATTTTTGTCTTGTGTAATCCAATTATTGAAATTTCCTGAGATATAAACTGGTCGTTCGTCGTCTTCGTCTGTGGTTAAAATAATATTGAGTTGGGGTTCAACTATTTTTTTATTTTCGATTTCTTCTATCGTATTTTCTTGATCTCTTTGCATTCTATTCTTTCAATATTCATAAAACGTAAATATACTTTTTTACCTATTGAAAACAAAAGGATTTTAAAAAATTAGTGTATCATCGGAAATGATTACTTTTTATTGCTAAATTTTAATTTATCATCATTTAAAATAAAAAAACCTAATAGAAAATACTATTAGGTTTTGTAATATGGCATTAAAAATTATTTAATAATCGTCTTTTTCTTAGTTATATTTATGAATACTAACACTTATCTCTAATTTCTGTATGACGAATTTCTCCTCCAGAAGTTCCAACTTCTTTGGCTAAAACTACAGCTACAACCGTTAACAATAACGTTAGTAGAGCAAAAAGATTGGCTTTATTATGTTTTTTTAAAGAAGCTATCAACGATAATAATGCAAAAGCTCCAGTGGCATAAAGTACTAATATGAATTTTTCAGCTAGTTCTTCGTGGTTGTGAATGATGTCGTGACCAACGTTTGGTAATTTTTCCACAATTTCTTCAGCACCTTCGCCGGTTGACATAGAAATAGCTCCAAAAATTGTTGCAATAATTAACAAGATAAATGCTGTGTTCTTAATGCTATTATTTTTCAAAAATATTCCAGCAATAAGAATTCCTAGAGCAAAAATGGTTCCAATAATTGGAAAATGATTTACTAAAAGATGTAAGTGAGCGTCGTTCATATTTTTTGGTTTTATTGGTTAAATGTCAAAATAGCTTTGGTTCCAATGTTTTCTTGGCTTTCAATTTTTAAATCAATTTCTAATAAATCGCATAATCTTTTTACGATTGACAATCCAAGTCCAGTTCCTTTTATATCGCCTTCGTGTGTGTTTTTTGAACGATAGAATTGATCAAAAATTTTATCCATATCTTCCTTGGCGATACCAATTCCAAAATCAATTATTGAACATTGCACTTTATTGTTTTCTTCAATCAAATGTACAGCGATTTCGGAACTTTTTTTGGAATATTTTATTGCATTGGTCAATAAGTTATTAATGATAATTGAAAACAAATAACTATCTGTTTTTACGCTGATTTCTTTTGAAAATTTAGTGCTACAATTTAATTTTTGTTCTTTAATGGCTTGCGAATTTCTTGAAACAACATCAATAAGCAAACTATTTAGATTAACGTTTTCTAGTTTTAAATTTTGACGTTGGTTTTCAAATCTAGCTAACAAAAGTAGTTCATCAACCAAATGATTTAATCGGTTTACTTCTTGAACACAATATTCAATTTTTTCTTTGTATTCTTCTGGTTTTCTTTCTTTTCGGACTAATACTTCAAGTGTTCCTTTTATAACAGCTAATGGTGTTCTAAGTTCGTGTGAAGCATCAGAAGTGAATTGTTTTTCACGAACTACGGCATTTTCTATTCTATCCAGCAAATCATTTATTGTATGCGAAAGCAAATGCAATTCGTCTTTGTTTTGTGGCAATGGAATACGCGATTTCAAATTGTCTTTCGTAATAAAATTTGAAGTTTCAATGATTGCACTGATTGGTTTTATGCTTCGCCCAGCAATGAAACGGGCAATTAAGAAAAGCACCAACATAATCAATGGATAAGCAATCAATAAAATTTTGAATAGATTATTTAAAACCATCACCGAATCTTCCAACGACATAGCTACAATGAGGTAACCAATAATTTTTGATCCTTGATATAACGGAACTTGAATTTGACGAACGGAAATGTTTTCTAATTTAGTATCAAACAGTTCGTTGGCTTGTTCTTTGTTATTATATTTTAATTGTTTTTGTTTTAAGTTGGGTGATTTTTCAACCAATGCACCAAGTTCATCAACAAATTGGATAAATGCTGGACTGACTTCTACTTTGTTTAATTGCTTGGTTTTCCATTGTTCTTCACGGATGAGAAGTACACAATTTTCTATGACCTCAATTTCTTTTAAATGCTTAGTAACTTCGGTTTTAATTTCGTTGTTAACTCGAACATAAACACTATATTTTACAATAGCATAAATAACAAAAAACACCACAAAAATTAGTAATGCAGTTGTGATAATATAGTTGGATGCAATCCTATTTTTAAACGATAACTGTTTCATTTTTAATCATTAGCCATATAGCCAACTCCTCGAATGGTTTTGATAAAATCTTGTTCTACTTTTAAGTTCAGCTTTTTACGAATAGCATTCATAAAAACATCGATAACACCTGTATCATAATCAAAATGAATATCCCAAACGTCCTGAATGATCTCAGTTCTAGTGCAAACTTTTCCTTTGTTTTTTACCAAATAATGAAGTAAATCAAATTCTTTTTGAGTTAACGACACTTCATTTCCATCAACAGCAACAGCATGTTTTTGTAAATCAATTTCAACATTGCCAAGTACTAAAACAGGAGTGTTTATTTTATCGCGTAGTTGCACTTTTATTCTCTCAAGTAATTCATCAAAGCTGAAAGGTTTTTTGATGTAATCATTTGCTCCCGCTTTTAATCCTTCAACCGTTTCTTGAACAGTGTCTTTAGCGGTTAAAAATAAAATTGGAGTTGTGGTATTCTTTTCTCGAAATGCTTTACAGATTTCAAGTCCAGTCATTTTTGGCAACATCCAATCGAGAAGAATTAAATCAAACTTATTGTTGAGTGCTAAGTCTAAACCCGTTTCACCATTATTGGCGGTTTGCACTTCATATCCTTCTTCCTCCAAACCTTGTTGGAGAAATTGCATAATTCCTATTTCGTCTTCAACTAATAAAAGTTTCATAGTAGGGTAATTCTATTTTAAGATGTTATAAAAGTATCACAAATTTTTGATTGCTCTTTTTATGTAATCAAAAAATTAAGCTACAATTAATTTTATTCAAATTTACTACATGCTCAAAAAACAAAATTACTCGTTATTCTTTAACCTACTTGTTGTTTATCTTTCACTAAATTTTCTTCTACGGTTTGTATTCATTTTGCATCCTATCACACAATCTGATTTTACGTTCCTAGAAATTATTAAGGTTTTTGGATTGGGTTTTTTATCTGATATTTTACTTTTCATCGTTGTAAGCAGTTTATTTTGGATATATGTTTTGTTTTTATCCAATTCTAAATATAAACAACCTTGGGGTTATGTTATTTTTGGAGTGCTTTGTTTGTTGTTATTGTACGTTAGTTTTTTCAACACAATACTTAATGAATATGGAGGTTCTTTGCCTGAAATTGGGATTAGTTTTATTGCAATAAAAACTGTTCTTTTTGGATTACTATTAGTTTTCCCTCAGTATAGAAATAAAATTCGATTGGTTCTTTTTTCGATTGCCGTATTTCTTTTTGTTTTGATAATGGTTCAAAATTCGGTTAGTGAGTTTTTCTTTTGGAACGAGTTTGGTGTTCGTTATAATTTTATTGCGGTCGATTATTTGGTTTATACTAATGCTGTTATTGGAAATATAATGGAGTCTTATCCTGTTGTTCCATTGTTTATAGGAATTGGCATCATCACTCTTTTAATTACGTATTGGATAGTTAAAAACTCAAAATCACTATTGAATAACCTTCCTAGTTTTAATCAAAAGAAAAAAAATGTACTTCTCTATAGTATTCTTTTCAGCATTTCGTTATTTCTAATTCCAACGCTTGCTAAAAAAGAATCGTCCACAAATGTTTTTGTTAATGAAATTCAGTCCAATGGTATTTACAAGTTTTTCACTGCATTCAACAACAGTGAGTTGGATTATAATTCGTATTATAAAACAATGGCGATTAATGATGCTTTCAGCATTTTACAAAATCAATTGAAAGGAATTAAAAACGAAAACACCATTCGAAAAATCAATTATGACAGTACAGAGCTAAAGAAAAATGTGGTACTAATAACTGTGGAAAGCCTAAGTGCAGAATTCATGACTTCGTTTGGAAATGAAAAACACATTACTCCTTTTTTGGATTCGTTAGCAAAGAAGAGTTTGCATTTTACCAATATGTATGCAACAGGAAACAGAACCGTTCGCGGGCTAGAAGCTGTGACGCTTTGTCTTCCGCCGAGTGCTGCCGAAAGTATTGTAAAACGCAAAGACAATAAAAATAAATTTTCTACCGCTAGTATATTTAAAGACAAAGGTTATCAAGTTAAGTACATGTATGGTGGCGATGCTTATTTTGATAATATGGATGATTTTTTTGGTGGAAATGGCTATGACGTTATTGATAAAAAAACATTCCTTCCGAATGAAATTACTTTTGATAATATTTGGGGCGTTTGCGATGAAGATATGTATCGAAAAGCTATCAAAGAAATGAACAAAGAAGCTAGTCAAAACAAACCTTTTTTTAATCATATTATGACGGTAAGTAATCACAGACCATTTACTTATCCTGATGGTAAAATTGACATTCCTTCTGATGCTAAGTCAAGAAATGGCGGTGTAAAATATACCGATTATGCCTTGAGACAGTTCTTTTTGATGGCAGAAAAACAAACTTGGTTCAAAAACACCATTTTTGTTATTGTAGCCGATCATTGTGCCTCAAGTTCAGGAAAAACGGAACTACCATTAGAAAAATATAGAATTCCAGCTTTCATTTATGCGCCAGGATTTGTGGAAGCCAAACACATTCCAACGCTAATGTCGCAAATTGATTTGATGCCAACGTTGTTTGGTTTGCTTCACTTTGATTATAGCAGTAAGTTTTATGGACAAGATATTTTTAAAGAAGACTACAATCCACGCGCTTTTGTAGCTACGTATCAAGATTTGGGATTAATAAAGGATAATGTACTTACTATTCTATCGCCAGTAAAACAAGTGAAACAATACAGTTTAAAACAAAAAAGCTGTACTAAAATAAAACCCGAATATGAAATCCATTATATCGAAAAACCATTGCGTGAACTTCGACAAGATTTGATAGACGAAACGGTTGCTTTTTATCAAACAACAGCTTATTTACTGCAAAATAAAAAACTAAACAAGTAATATTAATGGCAATGAAATAGCGTATCTTTATCTATAATTTAAACATAATGCTATGTTTGTCCATCACGGCAAGAACCGAACTTTTACCCATAATATTCGCTTGGCGACACTTTTATCGTTAGTTGCTGGTATAGTAAATATCACTGGAGTTTTATCAATCAAAATGTTAACTACAAATGTAACCGGACATTTTGCTTTTTTTGCCGAAGAAATAATGCGACATGATTATCGTATTGCCTTAACTTTTCTAGTTTTTACCTTATGCTTTTTACTCGGATCGTTTATAGCCAACTTTATCGTTGAATTTGTAATAAAACGTAAACCAAGGTTAGCTTACATAACGCCTATTTTTCTTGAAATAAGTATACTGCTTTGTGTTGCACTATTTTTTGTTCCAAATAGCATTTATACCACAGAAGGAAAAACGACTGCTTTTCTCCTATTATTAGCTATGGGAATTCAAAATTCGTTAGTGACTAAAGTTTCTCAATCAACAGTAAGAACGACGCATTTAACAGGTTTGTTTACGGATTTAGGCATAGAACTTTCACAATTGTTTTTCTTCAAAAAACCTGAAGAACAAAGCCAACTTAAGAAAACAATATCCTTGCGATTATCTATTATTGTATTTTTCTTTATCGGTTGTGTATTGGGCGGTTTTACTTATAACTATTTAAAGATAAAAACATTACTGTTGGCTTGTATCGTTTTGATAATAGCGCTTTTTTATGATTTTATTCGATTGAAAATAGTAGCAAACAATAAAGAAATGTAGTCTATAACAAACCGTTATATTTTCTAATAAACCATTCCGATGCCAAGGTGATTGCCAATAAAACTAACAACCAAACCCAATCCACTAAAGGTGATTTTTTTACGATTGTTTTTTGAATGGCTTTATAGCTTTCATCAGCAAGCAATTGTTTGACTAAGGTTTCTACTTGATTAGGAAGAAACGCTTTGCCGCTGGTTTGATTGGCAAGTTGATTTAGTTTGTTCCAATCAGGATTTACAAATTGTTTTTCGATATCAAAATCCAAAACTTCAAAACCGCTACTATAACTCGAATTTGAATTCAATTCTTTTACTGTAAACGAATAACTTCCTGCAGACAAACCATCTAAATTTACTTTAAAAGCATTGGTTGTTCGCAGTAAATCGTATTTCTTTTGTTGTTTGGTTTTAGTATTGGTTACGGTAATAGAAAGTCGTGCTTTTTCGTCTAATTCGTAGTTTTT
>DAOLYL010000105.1:0-4687 GCA_035425765.1 Flavobacterium sp.
GATTGATTTTTGTTTAACATAACGATTCGTTTTTTGATTAATGATTGATAAAAATTATTGGTAATGGAAAGGCAGTTTTGATTAGAAACTACTTTTAATAAAGCACGTTGATAGGACTTTTTATCTTCGAGTTGTTGCATTGCTTTTTGGTCAGCGATGTATTCAAGGTTTTGGATTATTGCTTTTTTATACAACCAAACAAACGGATTGAACCAAAACACGATGCAGAATGTTTTTGCAATTAAAACATCGATGGAATGTTTTTCTTGGCTGTGGATTTTTTCGTGTAAAAGAATGCTTTGCAGCTCTTCTGACGAGTATAAATTAGGATTAACAACGATATAATTGAAGAACGAAAAAGGAGCGATGTTTTGATTAAGGTTAACGAGTTTAAATTGCTCTTTTTTAATAACTTGCTGTTGGTAAAGCATTCGATACAGTGAAATTAAACTAAGCACAATTTTACTCACTAAAAGGAAGGCAACTAAAATATAACCCAAACAAAGAAATTGTATCCAATCGAATGCTTCAACAGCGTTATTTTCTGTTATTAGAACAGGTGTTTTTTGAGAATAGGCAATTAAATCAGCCATAGAATATTTAGGACGTTCTACAAAAACAATTTTCTTAATAAAATAGAGAGGCAATAGGAGTGAAGTGAACAAACCTGCAAGAAGAAACCAACGATTTCCGTCGAAAAAAGTTTCTTTTCTTACCAAAAAATGATATGCCAAATAGAATACGGCAATCAATCCGCTGGATTTTAATAAGTAAATAAAAAGAGTTTCCATAATTCGTCTATTTGTCTATTATCTTAAGTCTATTTTTTGTTTTCTATAATTGCTAATATCTCGCGAAGTTCGTCTGCAGATATCTTTTCTTCTTCTGCAAAGAAGGAAACAAGGTTTTTATATGAACTATCAAAATAATTCTCGATTGCTGTATTCATAAAGCGTTTTCTATAGTCTTCCATTTGAACTATTGGAAAGTATTGGTGCGTGTTCCCAAAAGCATTGTGGCCTACAAATCCTTTTTCTTCAAGGTTTCTAATGATAGTGGAAAGTGTATTGTAATGTGGTTGGTCTTCGGTTATTTCTGCCATTACTTCTTTTACGAATGCTTTTTCAAGCTTCCATAAGATTTGCATAATTTCCTCTTCTTTGTTTGTTAACTTTTGCATAGTCATTATCATGTTATTTATTCGACATGACAAACGTATAACTATATTTTTAGTTACGCAACTATTTTTATAGTTATTTAACTATTTTTTAAGAGAGTTGTTTTTTAGTTTGTTCTTTTAGAATGAGTTGATAGGTTAGAATACCAAGTATTGTTCCAATAACACCGATGATTCCCATCAATAACCAGTTGGAAAAATAACTGTAATTGTCAATCATTTCCATTCCAATTTTTGGACTAAGAATGTGAGCCAAACTAAAACTCATGGTATAAATTGCCATGTATCGACCTTCGTGACCTTTTGGTGCGCGACTTAAAGCAACCGAGTTAGAGAATGGAAAAGAAAACATTTCGGCAAAAGTCATAAACACCATCATAATGATAAGAATGCTGACAAACTGGGTAAAGAGCAATAGGAAAAAACTAATCGCCATCAAGAGACAACCTAAGCTAACGACTTTTACTTTATCAATGTTTTTTCGTTCAACATAACTAACGATTGGCATTTCGAGGAAGAAAATAAGAATTCCATTCATGGTTAACAATAAACCAGTTTGGAATTCGGTTAGACCAAATTGTTCTTTGTGATAGAGTGGAATAGTATTAAATAGTTGAAAGAATAATATCCCAGTGATTAAGCATGTTGCCAGAAACAGCCAAAACGGTTTGTCTCTAAAAACAGAGGTAGTCAACACTTCGCCAGGATGTTTTTTATCTTGAAAGGACGATTTCTTTTTTTCTTTTACTAATATCCAAAATACTAAAATAGCAATGATGCACGAAGTACCATCTACCCAAAATAGTCCTTCGTAGCCAACACCCATAATAATTAATCCGCCCAAAGCTGGACCAGCAGCAAAACCAAGATTGATGGCTAAACGAACTAAAGTCAATGCACGTGTACGGTTTTCGGGTTTTGCATAAGCGCCAAGCGACACAAACATGGCAGGACGAAACATATCTGCGATGCTCATTAGAACAAACATTCCAATGCAAAGTCCAATAAAACTTTTGATAAAAACCAACAAAAACATTCCTAATCCGCTGACAAGCAAACTGAAAATCATGATTCGATAGAAGCCAATTTTGTCTGAAAGTTTGCCGCCAAGCCAAGAACCTAAAAGTGATCCTCCACCAAAACACATTAATATAGTTCCAATTTCATCATAATCAAATCCTAAATCTTCTTTTAGATATTTGGATAAAAAAGGCAAAACCATTGTTCCTGCACGGTTGATGAAGGTAATAATGGTTAATATCCAAATTTCTCTAGAGAAACCTTTGAAGTTATTGATGTAGCGATTGAAAGCAATTTTAAGCATTGGTAAAGGTTCGGAATAGCAAAGTTACAAAGTTCAAATTGACTTTCGACTTTTGAGGTTAAGCAATTTTGAACTATTTTTACACATGCAATTTTATAATTTACATACGCACAAGTTTACCAACAATCCTGTTATTTTTGAGTTGGTTAACCAATATCCTTGGGAATTTGATGCAACTATTCCACAGTATTCTATTGGTATTCATCCTTGGTATATAAATGAAAATCGTTTAGAAACTGATTTACAAATTATTGAAGAAAAGCTAAAATTACCCGAATGTTTTGCGCTTGGAGAATGTGGATTGGATAAACGAATTGAAGTTTCAATGTCATTGCAAATGGAAGTTTTTGAGAAACAAATTGCTATGGCAGAAAAGTATCAAAAACCATTAGTCTTGCATTTAGTAGCTGCATTTGATGAGTTAATTGAAGTTAAAAAACGATTGAACATTTCGGTTCCAATGATTATTCATGGATTTTCTAAAAGCGAGCAACTTGCTAAACAACTAATTGATAATGGATTTTATCTTTCGTTTGGGAAATATTTACTCCGAAATCCAGAACTTGAAGCGGTTTTTAAATCAATACCAAACGACCGTTTTTTTCTTGAAACCGATACTATTGATGAAACTTTGGAAGAAGTATATAAAATAGCAGCAAGTTATAAAAATGTAACTGTAGAAGCGTTACAGAAACAGGTTGAAGTTAATTGGAAACGAGTGATAGGTTGATTTTTTTGACTACACTTTTAAAACACATCTAAAACCTCTTACAGCATAATACGATTGTGCGCCATTGTGGTAAATAAAAACTTGATTATAGCGACAATCACCAAAAATAGCTCCGCCAAGTTTTCTAATGGGTTCGGGAGTTTGAAGCCAACTAGAGGTTTTGGTGTCGAAATTGCTTAGTTTTTGTAGTTTTCGGTATTCTTCTTCGGATAGAATTTCAATTCCCATTTGGTTTGCCATATCAATTGCATTGTTTGCGGGTTGAAATTCTTTTCTAGCGATTTGTGCTTCATAATCATAACAGGTACTTCGTCTTCCTTTTGGACTTTCGGGTGAGCAATCGTAAAAGTGATATTGGTTAGTATTTTCATCATAGTCAACAACATCAGGTTCGCCGCCTGTTTTTTCCATTTCGTTTAGTGACCACAGTTTTTGTGGATTGGCTATAAGTTTTGCTTGTACTTTACCCCAATCAATATCTTGATGACGATTTTTGTTTTTCTCGAAACGTGATTTTAGAATTTGGAGTAATTCAGATTGTTGTTCGGGTGATAATTGTTTTTTCATGATTTTAATTTTAAACAATTTTGATAAAAAATAATAATGATGAAATCAAATTTACTTTTTTTTGTAATTTCCTGGATAATTTATTTGATAGAAATTTTCATAAAATAGATTGATATACGAGATAAGTGAAGTCATTCTAATTTTAGTTATTTTTGCAACTTTAAAATTCATATTCAAATGGCAAAGTGGCAAGAAAGAGCAGAATTATTATTCAAACCAGAAGGATTAAATAATTTAAAAAACGCAAATGTATTGGTAGTTGGAGTTGGCGGAGTTGGATCGTTTGCAGCCGAATTTTTAGCTCGCGCAGGCGTTGGAAATCTTACAATTGTTGACGGCGATGTAGTTGATATTACCAATATTAATCGTCAATTGCCAGCATTACATTCTACTGTTGGTTTATCAAAAATTGATGTTGTCGGCAATCGATTATTGGATATAAACCCAGAGTTAAATTTGACGAAAGTCCAAGAATTTTTATCGCCAGAACGCGCCTTTGAAATTGTTGAAGAAAAATACGATTACGTTTTAGATTGCATCGACAGCGTTACACCAAAATTGAACTTGATAATTGGCGCGAAACGCAAACGCGTAAAAATCATCTCAAGTATGGGTGCAGGAGGAAAAATGGAAGCCGCAAAAGTAAAAGTTGCCGACATTACCAACACGGTAAATTGCATGTTTGCCAAAACGATAAGAAGACGATTAAAAGAATACAAAATCGATAAATTAAAAGTGGTTTTCTCATCAGAAATTCAGGATGAAAGCAGTTTGAAAATGACCGATGGTTCTAATTATAAAAAATCATTTTACGGAACAAATAGCTATATGCCAGGACTTTTTGGGTTGTATATGGCAGAAACTGTGATTAGATATATTATTAAAAAAG
>DAOLYL010000105.1:4787-6499 GCA_035425765.1 Flavobacterium sp.
ATGATACAAACCGTAATTTTCGATATGGATGGCGTAATTGTTGACACTGAACCAGTGCATCATTTTGCTTTTATACAACATTTTAAACAACTAAATCTTGAAATTTCTCCTGAAGTTTACGCAAGTTTTACTGGAAATTCTACAAAAAATATATACGAGCGTTTAAAAGATATTTATAATCTTGAAGATGATGTTGAATCATTGGTTGATGCCAAAAGAAACTTTTTTAACGACGCTTTCGATAAAAAAGAGGATTTATATTTACTCGATGGAGTAGAAGATTTAATTAAAGATTTACACAGCAACGGAATGCAATTGGTCTTGGCTTCGTCATCAGCAAATGTTACTATTGAGCGTATTTTTAATCGATTTAATTTGCATCAATATTTCACTCATAAAGTTTCTGGTGAAGATTTTCCAAAGTCGAAACCACATCCTGCGATTTTTTTAAAAGCTGCTGAATTAGCACAAACTCCAGTAGAAAATTGCATCGTAATTGAAGACAGCACCAACGGAATTCAAGCTGCAAAATCGGCCGAGATTTATTGCATTGGTTATGATAGTTTTCATTCTAAAATGCAAGATTATTCTAAAGCAGATAAAGTGATTACTCATTTTAATGAATTGAATTTTATTACAATAAAAAATATAAACCAATTATGAAAAAGCTAATTTTACTTCTTTCGATACTTTTTATTTCTTCGAATATAATTGCGCAAGAAAATCATTTTATAAATGAAATTAAAGCTTTTAGAAAGCAAGATAGTATCCAAAAACCGCAAGACGGAATGTTGCTTTTCATCGGAAGTTCATCATTTAGATTGTGGAAAGATGTAAAATCAGATTTTAATAATCAAAATATTTTAAACCGTGCTTTTGGTGGTGCTACATTGTCGGATTTGATTTATTTTCAAAACGATGTAGTTTTAAAATACAAACCCAAAAAAATATTTATTTATTGTGGAGAAAATGACATTGCCAGTTCAGAAAAAGTAACTCCAAAGATGGTTTTCAAGCGATATAAAACCTTCTATAAAACCTTGAGAAAACAATTTCCAGAAACACCAATTATTTTTGTGTCCTTAAAACCAGCTATTTCAAGATGGCAAATGAAAGACCGAATGATAGCAACCAATAAATTGATTAACCAATTTATGAAAAATAAAAAGAATGCTACTTTCGTAAATATTTGGGATGCAATGCTAGAAAACGGCGAACCTAGAAAAGATATATATATTCAAGATAATCTTCACATGAATGCTAAAGGTTATGCTATTTGGGTTGAAAAAATGAAGACTTTGGTGAATGATTAACTTTTAATTTGACAAAACAAAGCACAAAAAAAGTCATTAAAAAATGACTTTGATATTAAAAACGATGTAGTAAAATTATTTTTTGATCTCTACATCTATGTCTTTACTGTTTAACTCAACACCTTCGCTACTAACTTTAACGCTAGTACCTTTTTTTTCTTCAGGTTTTGCTACTTCAACTGTATCTCTGATGATGACAGTTTGCTTTTCGATAGTTTCTGTTGTAACCTTTTCGGCTTCTTTTACTTCTTCCTCTTTTTTACAAGATACCAACACCATCATCGAAAACAATAACACACCTAAATTTGAACATTTCATAAAATTTCATTTAAAATTATGAGTAAATATAGGTTTAATTAATGGTGTAAGCTATTAATTATCAATATATTATTATTTAGT
>DAOLYL010000105.1:6599-8115 GCA_035425765.1 Flavobacterium sp.
GCAAAATAAGTTTCACCCCAACGCCAATCGATTAACAAATGTTTACATAAAAAACTAGCAGTTATCATTCGCACACGATTGTGCATGTGACCTGTTTTGTTTAACTCACGCATTCCAGCGTCAACAAAAGGATAACCGGTTTTTCCGTCGCACCATTTTTTGAATAAATCTTCGTTATTTTCCCATCGAATTGCATCGTATTTTGGTCTAAAACTTGATTTGTTGGTATGTGGAAAATGCCACAAAATTTGCATAAAAAATTCCCTCCAAATCAATTCCTTAAAAAAGGTTTCGTTCTTACTTTCAATCGCTTTGGCAATCATTTTTCGGATAGAAACGGCACCAAATCGTAGATAAATTCCAAGATAAGAAGTTTTATTCAACGCAGGAAAATTTCGCGTAGCTTCGTAATTGTCTATTAAATTAGTTGAAACATCAAACGGTGTAACTTTTATAGAGGAATTTTCAAATCCGATATCAGATAAACTTAAAAAAGAATAGGAGTGAAGTGCTATTTTACTTAAATAATCTTCTGAATTATAATTTATTAACTGAATTTTTTTGAAATTCTCTTTCCATTTATTTGAATAAGGTGTGTAAACCACATAAGGTGTTCCATCGTCTTTAACTACTTCGCTTTTTTCAAAAATAACTTGGTCTTTACTCGTTTTAAATTCGATGTTATTCTCCTTAAATAAATGGTATAAATCCAAATCGCGTTTGCGAGCATAAGGTTCATAATCGTGGTTGGTATAAACCGATTTTATAGTATTTTCGGAAATTAACTTCTGATAAACATCAAATGGTTTTCCATAAAAAACAGCTAATGATTTTCCAATCTCTTGAAGTTGTTTCTGGATTTTTTCAAGCTGATTGTGAATGAAAGTGACGCGCGCATCGTCTTTTGGCAATTGCGAAAGTATCGTTTCATCAAATATAAATATTGGCAGTACTTCTTCATTTGCATTTAATGCATGAAAAAGTCCAACATTATCGTCTAATCGTAAATCGCGTCGAAACCAGAATATATTCATTATAATGTTTGTAGTTTTTTGTTATCCGTTAACTAATAAAGTTGACATTCCGCCATCTACATGGAAGATTTGTCCCGATATCCAACTGCTTTTTTCAGACAATAAAAAACTTGCCATTTGCGCCATATCATCAGAAGTTCCAACTCTTTTCAACGGATGACGTTGTGCTGATTTTTCTTTTTTCTCATCGTTGCTCAAAAACTTCTCTGCCAATGGCGTATCGGTTAATGATGGTGCGATGACATTTACCCTAATTTTTGGAGCATATTCGGCAGCTAATGCTTTTGCAAATCCTTCAATGGCACCTTTTGCAGCAGCAACCGATGTATGAAAAGGCATTCCCATACTTGCAGCAACTGAACTAAATAGCACAATACTAGATTGATTGGAAGCAGTTAAATTAGGTAAAATTGTTTGGATAACTTTTACCAAACTTATAAAATTTATTTGTAAATCTTGTTCAAATGCTTCAGGTTTTAAAC
>DAOLYL010000106.1:0-8103 GCA_035425765.1 Flavobacterium sp.
GTTAATCCTGAAGCAATAATTTGTAGTTCATCAGTGATAGCAATTCCTGTTCGTTTTATTCCATAGTCTATGGCTAGAATTCTTGGCATATTATCTTTATTTTGCTGCTTCTAAGCCACCATCAAAACTTGGTAATTTTACTAAAACATATTTATTAGCCAATTCACCAGTAATTCTTTTTCCTTCCATATCAAGTTGAATTAGAGTATTTTCTCCAACAAAATATTGATTTGGTGCATTTTTAATTTCATTTAAAATAATAGTATTACCTTCTTTATTCCAAGTAAAAGTTCCTTTTTCTCTGTGAATTTTTTCTCTTTTTCCGAGATAAACTGTTATTATTTCATACGATAAGTCTTTGTTCAAAATAATATTAGTCGAAATACCATTACAATCAGCACAAGGAAGAACTCCTTTATACATACCTAAATAATCTAACGAATTTTGCGAATTGTGTTCATCAGAAACGGTTGATGAAGCAGAGTCGTTTACAACTGTTGTCGTGTCATCGCTTTTTCCATCTTTCTCAGCTTGCTTTTGACAACTTATTAATGATAAGAAAACTAAACTTACAGCAATTACTACTTTTTTCATGTTTTATAAATTTGTTGTACAAAGTTAATCAAGATTCATAAAAACGAGTAAATCTTTCACCTAAATTTATGATTTGAAAAATACATAAATGCAACTATATTTGTAAAAAATTACAATAAATGACACAATTACAATCTATCATAGAAACAGCATGGGAAAACCGTGCATTACTTCAAGAAGAAACTACCACAAATGCAATTAGAGAAGTGATTGCGTTACTTGACTCTGGAACTTTACGAGTTGCTGAACCAACTTCAACAGGTTGGCAAGTCAATGAATGGGTTAAAAAAGCGGTTGTTCTTTATTTTCCTATCCAAAAAATGGAAACTTGGGAAGCTGGAATTTTTGAATATCACGATAAAATGTTACTAAAAACTGGCTATGCCGAAAAAGGAATTCGTGTTGTTCCGCCAGCAACGGCAAGATATGGTTCATATATTTCTAAAGGTGTAATTTTGATGCCAAGTTATGTGAATATTGGAGCTTATGTTGATGAAGGAACAATGGTTGACACATGGGCAACGGTTGGAAGTTGTGCACAAATAGGCAAAGATGTTCATCTTTCTGGTGGTGTTGGAATTGGAGGCGTTTTAGAACCACTTCAAGCTGCTCCAGTAATTATTGAAGATGGTGCTTTTATTGGTTCAAGATGTATTGTTGTTGAAGGTGTTCGTGTAGAAAAAGAAGCTGTTCTTGGAGCTAACGTTTGCTTAACTGCATCAACCAAAATCATTGATGTTACTGGCAGTGAACCAATCGAATATAAAGGATTTGTTCCTTCAAGAAGTGTTGTTATTCCAGGAAGTTATACAAAAACTTTTGCTGCTGGAAGTTTTCAAGTTCCGTGTGCATTAATTATTGGAACTCGCAAACCATCAACTGATTTAAAAACTTCACTCAATGATGCTTTGAGAGAATATGATGTAGCGGTTTAAAACCAATTTAAATAGTTAACTATAGTAGTAAAAACCTAATGAGTAATTCAGTAAAAAATAATTTCGAAATTGATGCGGTAATCACTTGGGTTGATGGCAGTGACGATGTTTGGCGAAATAAAATCAATACTCATCTAGAAAAAAAAATTGATTGGAATAATAAAGTAAGTAGCAAAAGATATAACTCTATTGATGAAATTGAATTAACAATTGAATCTATCATAAAGTTTGCTCCATTTATTAGAACTATTTTTATAGTAACAGATAATCAAAAACCTAAAGCTTTCGACAAACTTAAAGAAAAAGGCAAAAAAGTTAATGTCAATTTAGAACTAGTTGACCACACCGTAATTTTTAAAGATTTTGAAAATTACTTACCTACTTTTAATTCATGTTCGATTATCACGGCGCTTTATAGAATTCCAACTTTAGCTGAGCATTTTATCATTTTTAATGACGACACTCTGTTAATGAGAGATACTAAAGTGGAAGATTTTTTTATCAATGGATTGCCTGTAATTCGAGGAAGATGGGATAGTTTTTACTCCAACAATTGGTTTAGAAAAACCTATAATAAATACTTCAATAAGAATTTAAAAACAAACGTTGGCTACAAACATTTACAACAAAAAAGTGCCAAAATTGTTGGGTTTGAAAAAAAATACGTTCGAAGAGATCATACTCCAGTTTCGGTTAGAAAATCAACTTTAGTAAACTTCTTTTCAAAACATCCAACTCTTTTGGAGAACAACATCAAACATAAATTTAGAAACAATGACCAATTTATAATTTCATCTTTGTCTAATCACATTGAAATTAAAAATGAAACATACGTTTTAAAAACAAATTTTCAATTAACCTATTTCAGAACCTACAAAACCATACCAACCATTTTTAAATTATTTTGGTTTGATTTAAACAAGAAAAAATTATTCATTTGTCTTCAAAGTCTTGAATTAGGGAAAAAAAGCATGCAGATTTATGTTTTAAAATGGATTAATAAAAAAATTTACAATTAAAAAAACATTATCATCAAATAACAATAGTATGAAAATAATTATTCTCGCAGCAGGAATTGGCTCAAGACTTGGGAATCCATTTCCAAAACCATTAACACCTTTGAAAAATGGTAAAAGTATAATGGAATATCAAACAGAGAACATTGCTTCTAAATTTAATATTGATGATATAAACGTAGTTGTTGGTTTTAAAAAGGATTTAATCATGGAACGTTTCCCTGAACTTACCTATATATACAATCCTTTTTTTGACAGAACAAACACTTCTAAAAGTTTGCTTCAAGCATTGAAAAAAAATCGTGATAAATCAGTAATGTGGTTTAATGGCGATGTGGTTTTTGATAGACAAATTTTAGACATTTTACATCCATATATAAAATCAAAAACTTCTTTTGTAGCTGTTAACACAAGTAAAGTAGCAGATGAAGAAGTAAAATATACATTAAAAGATGGTTTTATCAACGAACTTTCAAAAACCGTAAAAAATGGTCTTGGCGAAGCAGTTGGTATCAATTTTATTTCCTCAAAAGACATTCAAGCTTTTATCAATAGATTAGAAGAATGTGATGACAACGATTACTTTGAAAGAGGTTTGGAATTGGCCATTGAAAAAGACGGAATAAAAATCACTGCCGTTGACATTTCTGCTTTTAATTGTATGGAAATTGACTTTGTAGAAGATTTAGAAAATGTAAACAAAATGCTTTAAAATGAAATGTATTCTTTTTTGTCAAAATAATTATTCCTTTGGAATTCTTGAACCAATAAAAAATTATTTACTGGCAAAAAACCATGATTACATTTGGTACATCAATGAAAAAATACTACCTGATTTTCCCTTTAAAAATGAAAATCACACAACCTTAATTTCTGATTTAGAACACTATAAAGCAGATGCTATTTTTGTGCCTGGAAACGAAGTTCCGCATTATTTACATGGATTAAAAGTTCAGGTTTTTCATGGTTTGGCTGGAGAGAAAAAAGGACATTTTAGAATTCGTCACTATTTTGATTTATACTTAACTCAAGGTCCATATTTTACTAAAAAATTTATTGATTTTAAAAATAAATACCAAGATTTTGACGTTATCGAAACGGGTTGGCCAAAACTTGATGTATATGGAACAGACTTACATCGATATGATGATGAAAAGATGCAGCTTTTAGCCAATTTCAATGCGAAAAAAATACTGCTTTATGCACCAACTTTTTCGCCAAAGCTTACTTCAGCGCCTTTTTTGGTTGATGAGTTAAAAGCATTGGTTAAAAATCCTGATTATTTAGTTCTATTAAAATTTCATCCTTTGATGGATAAAAATTGGTTAGATATTTACAAAAACCTAGCCGATGAAATACCAAATATTATTTTTGAAACAGAAAAAAATATCATCAAATTTCTACTAATGGCTGATTTAATGATTAGTGATACTTCGTCTGTTATTTATGAATTTTTACTTTTAAACAAACCTGCAATAACTTTCAAAAATATCTCTGAAAATATCGTTTGGGAAAACAGTTTTGATTATGCTCAATTAATTCCTTTGGTAGAAAAAAACCTTTCTGAAGATGCTTTTGCAAAAAACAGAAAAGAAGTTTTTGAACAATATCATCCTTATAACGATGGAAAGTCCGCAGAAAGAATGGTTGAAGCAGTTAAAAATTATATTGCCAAAAATGGTGTTCCGAAAAAACGAAAAATCTCTTTATTTAGAAGAATGAAAATGCATTCGCTGTTTGGAAAACCATCAAAAAATTAAGGTAGTTTTTCTATCCCGTTTTTGATTTTTACGACACCATTTTTTTTATTGAAAGCTCTGATGGCTAAATTTTTATTCCAACCTTCTTGACTGTAATATCCACGAGAATGATCTAGGTGAATACAAATTGCTGAATATCGAATTTGTTTTGAAAATAAATCGTTATTGAACATTCTTTCGCCAACTTCTCTGTCCAAACCACCATATTGCATGTCTTCATTAAAACCATTAACTGCCAAAATATCTTTTTTAAAACATGAAGTATTATGTCCGTTGAAAGTTCTTTTGGTTGGCGTTAACCAATTCATAAATGAGGCAAAACACCTATTATGTGTGAGTTTTGTTGCTTTAAAATTCAAGTTTAAGCCTTGTTTTTTTAACCAAGAAACATTGAAACAATTTTGAGTTTCAACATCGTTATCCGTTATGGCTTTTGAAACGTCCATTGGCAATTTGAAATAACCACCCGAAAGAAAATAATTAACTTCTTTATTTTTTAAATGAATTGAAACAAAATCTTTTCTAGGAATACAATCACCATCAGTAAAAAGTAAATAATCAGAATTTGTTTTAAGAATGGCTTTATTTAAAATCTCTGATTTTCTAAAACCTTTGTCTTCATGCCAAACATGAACAATTGGATACTTAAATTTATTTGAAAATAACGCTAAAACTGCTTTTGTTTTATCGGTAGAACCATCATCAGCAATGACAATTTCAAAATCATCTATAGTTTGAACACTATAACCTACAAGCACTTTGTGAAGCCATTCTTCAGCATTATAGGTGGTGATTATTACAGATAATTTCATTATTACAATACTACAAAAATAAAATTGTAAGTTACGATTCCTTATTCAATTTGTTTTTGCCTTTATGCTTCCATCTTTTGTGTGTCCAAAGATAAAATTCTGGTGCTTCTAGAATTTGTTGTTCTACTTTTCGTAAAAATGTTTCCGTAATTTGATAATTTGGAATTGATTTCGCATTATCAGTCAAAAGTTCAAGTTCTGTTTCATAAAAACCTCTTTTTACTTTTCTTGTTTTCATAAATAAAACATTCATGTCAAATCGTTTCGAAAGCATTTCTGCACCAGTATGAACTGGAACTTCAATTCCCATAAATTGGCTCCAATAAACATGCTTTTTTAACTGTGGCGACTGATCGCTAGCAAAACCATACAATCCTTTTATACCATTTTTATAATTGTGTTCAACCACCGAAATAGTTTCTTTACTACTAATCAAATGTGCTTTAAATCGTGAACGAATTTTTCTGATTAGGTTATCAAAATGCTTGTTATTAATTCGCTTATAGATAGCAAAACCATCAAAAGTAATTTGACTATTCATAGAAATACTCCATTCATAACTTGCATAATGTCCGCACATTAACGCAATACTCTTTCCTTGTTTTTCAATTTCTAAATAATAATCAAGATTTTTAAAAACAAACCGTTTTTCAATTTCTTTCACCGAAATGGACATCGTTTTTATCATTTCTAAAAACATATCACACAAATGTTTATATGATTTTTTTTCAATTTCTCTTCGCTCTTTTTCGGAAAGATGTGGCAATGATAATGCAATATTTTGTCTGACTACTTTTTTTCTATAACCAATAACATAATAGACCAAAAAATAAACTCCATCAGAAACTATATATAAAATTCTAAAAGGTAAAATTGAGATTAAAAACAGGATTGGATACAAAATCCAAAATAATATGAGTTGCATTTCTTTTTTTTTTACAAATATAACTAAAACTATTTTTCTATGAGTTTGCTTTATCTTTGCTAAAATTTTGAAAAAATGAATATCAACCAAGAAGTCCATAACGCCTTTGAAGTAATCCAAAACGGAGGAATTATTCTTTATCCAACTGATACCGTTTGGGGAATTGGTTGTGATGCTACAAACCCGGAAGCGATAAAAAAAATCTACGCTTTGAAACAACGCGAAGAGAGTAAAAGTATGATTTGCTTAATGAATGGCGAAAAAATGATGTATAATGTTTTCAAAGAAATTCCAGAAGTAGCTTGGCAAATTCTGGATTTATCCGAGAAACCAACCACTTTAATTCTAGATAATCCGAGAAACGTAGCTGCCAACATTATTGCAGAAGACAAAACTCTTGGAGTAAGAATTGTCAAAGAACCTTTTTGCTTCAAATTGATGGAACGAATGAAAAGACCTTTGGTTTCGACTTCGGCTAATATTTCAGGTATGTTTACACCAAAATCTTTCAAAGAAATTGCTCCCGAAATTATAAATGGTGTTGACTATGTAGTAAATTTGCATCGCGAAAAAATTTGTGACAAACCGTCAACGATTATTAAATTGACAAATGATAGCCAAGTAACAATTATTCGCAAGTAACTAATTTGAAAATTTGAAGATTTGAAAATGCTAATCAATTTTCAAATTATCTGATTTTCAAGTTTTCAAATTGAATATGAATTATACAAAAGCATTAAACAATCCAATATTTGAAATAATCTCCAAAGCGAGCCAAGAACTTAACCTCGAAAGTTATGTTATTGGTGGATTTGTTCGTGATTTTTTATTGCAACGCGATTTTAAAAAAGATATTGATGTTGTAGCTGTTGGTTCTGGAATTAAATTGGCTTTAAAAGTTTCCGAATTATTGCCCAATAAACCCAAAGTTCAGGTTTTTAAGAATTATGGAACAGCAATGCTGCGTTATAAAGAGATTGATATTGAATTTGTTGGCGCCAGAAAAGAAAGCTACACAGAAGAAAGTCGAAATCCAACAGTTGAAAATGGCACATTAAAAGATGATCAAAATCGTCGTGATTTTACTATAAACGCATTGGCTTTTTCTTTAAATCCAGCTAATTATGGTGAATTAATTGATCCTTTCAATGGTTTAGAAGATTTAGAAAATAAAATCATCAAAACGCCTTTAAATCCAGACATAACTTATTCTGATGATCCATTGCGAATGTTAAGAGGAATACGTTTTGCAACGCAATTGAACTTTACCATTGAAGAAAAATCGCTTCAAGCCATAGCTGAAAATAAAGACCGAATAAAAATTATTTCAGGTGAGAGAATTGTAGATGAATTGAATAAAATTTTAGAAACTCCAAAACCATCTATTGGATTTTTGCATTTGTATAAAACCGGACTTTTAGACATCATTCTTCCGGAGTTGACGGCTTTGAACAATGTGGAAGAAATTGAAGGTCAAACACATAAAAACAATTTCTATCATACACTAGAAGTTGTAGATAATATTTGTCCGAATACTGATGATGTTTGGCTTCGTTGGTCTGCTTTGCTTCATGATATTGGAAAAGCACCAACTAAAAAGTTTAATAAAAAACAAGGATGGACATTTCATGGTCATGAATTTCTTGGCGGAAAAATGGTGAAAAAAATATTTGAACGTTTGCACATGCCATTAAATCAAAAAATGAAATTTGTGCAAAAAATGGTCATGATGAGTTCGCGACCAATCATTTTAGCCGATGATATCGTTACTGACTCGGCTGTGCGACGATTGGTTTTTGACGCTGGTGAAGATGTGGACAATCTAATGACACTTTGCGAAGCAGATATTACAACCAAAAACCCTAAGAAATTCAAGAAATATCACGATAATTTTGACCTTGTTCGCAAGAAAATTATTGAAGTAGAAGAACGTGATCATGTTCGTAATTTTCAACCACCAATTTCGGGAGAAGAAATTATGAAACTTTTTAATTTAAAACCATCACGAGAAATTGGCGTTTTGAAAGAAGCCGTAAAAGAAGCTATTCTTGAAGGCGAAAT
>DAOLYL010000107.1:0-7925 GCA_035425765.1 Flavobacterium sp.
AAATATAATCCATCAACTAATTTAGTTTCTAACGTATGTTTTAATTGCGTTGGCGGAAAATAATCATATTCTATTGCATAACCTGGACGGAAAAATTTCACGTTCTCAAATCCTGCTACTGAACTTAATGCTTTGTATTGAATATCTTCTGGTAACGATGTAGAAAATCCGTTGACGTAAACTTCAACGGTATTCCAACCTTCTGGTTCTACAAAAAGCTGATGTCTTTCTTTATCTGCAAAACGATTGATTTTATCTTCGATAGATGGACAATATCTTGGTCCGATACTTTTTATGCGTCCGTTGAACATTGGACTTCTGTCAAAACCTTCGCGAAGAATATCGTGAACATCTAACGACGTATAAGTCATGTGACACAATTTTTGATGAATTAACGGTTTTGTTTCATCGGAATAAGAAAATTTATCTGGAACTTCGTCGCCTGGTTCTTCACGCATTTTTGAATAATCCAACGAACGTCCATCAACTCGTGGTGGCGTTCCGGTTTTCATTCTTCCGGCTTCGAAACCAACTTTTTTCAAATCTTCTGTAATTCCGAATGCGGCACTTTCGCCAGCTCGTCCTCCACCGAATTGTTTTTCGCCAATGTGAATTAAACCGTTTAAAAATGTTCCGTTGGTTAAGACAACTGTTTTTGCTTTAATTTCAATTCCAAGCGATGTTACAACGCCTTCGATTTTATTATCTTTTATCAAAAGTCCTTTTACCATTTCTTGATAGAAATCGAGATTTGGTGTGTTTTCCAACATTAATCTCCATTCTTCTGCAAAACGCATTCGGTCTGACTGAACTCGTGGCGACCACATTGCTGGACCTTTTGATTTATTGAGCATTTTGAACTGAATAGCCGTTTTGTCGGAAACAATTCCGGAATATCCGCCAAGCGCATCGATTTCGCGAACGATTTGTCCTTTGGCAATTCCACCCATTGCTGGATTGCACGACATTTGGGCAATGTTTTGCAAACTCATTGTGACCAACAAGGTTGAACAACCGAGATTTGCTGCAGAAGCTGCTGCTTCGCAACCTGCATGTCCTGCGCCAACTACTATTACATCGTATGTGTTAAACATTTTTAATTAAAAATTACGAATTACGAATTACGAATTACGAATTATTACGTAGTTAGTAAATTCAAATTTATATTATTGTTCCACGTGGAACTTTATTTTTTCCTCGCTTTGCTCGGAACTTTCCAAAAACTCAACCAAGTTGATTCTTTAGCCCCGATTGAAGTGGAAATCCTTTTTTAAATTGCCTCGGGTTTTAACCCGAGGCAATTTAAAAAAGATTGAAACGGAAAGCGGGAAAATGGACAACAAGAATTCGGAAAAATTCGCTTCTAATGTTTCACGTGGAACATTGTAATTTTTTCTTCTTCTTTTTGACGCATTAATTTCTCGTCGCTTTCTGATTTATCTTTGTATCCGCAATAATGCAAAACGCCGTGAACCATTACTCTTTTTAATTCTTCCGTAAAAGAAACATTGAAATCTAGCGCATTTTCACGAACTCTTTCGATAGAAATGAAAATATCGCCGTGTAAATCGTTTCCTATAGAATAATCGAAGCTAATAATGTCGGTTAACGTGTCGTGATCGAGGTATTGCTGGTTTATTTCGAGCAAATATTCGTCGTCACAAAATATATAATTGATTTCGCCTTCGGTTTTGTTCTCGGAAGTTATTACTTCGAAAAGCCAATCTTGGAAAGCTTGTTCGTTTTCGAGCGTGAAATCTAATTCGTAATTAAAACTAATCATTGGTTTTGAAATATTCTTGAACCTTTTGGTTAAAATTGGAGCGCAAAGGTAAGCTTTGTCTATTTAAAATTTCAATACTATTCAAATATTCTTGTAAACGCGCCGGCAAAGCATTGGTTTGATTATTAAACTCTTTTTTGTTGGTTTCGGATTGACGCTTCTTGTCTTCGCCTTGTTCCTGAATTGCTTTTTCGAGTTTTAGTAATTCGTACTTTAAATTCAACGCTTTTTGAATTACTTCATTGTTGAAACCTTTGTTTAACAATTGTTTCTCGATTTGCTTCATTTGGTTTAATGCGTTTTGTCCGCTTCCGCCAATTCCTTGTTTGTTTAATTCTTTTTGCAATGCTTCACGAAGTTGTTGTTGCTCTTTGTAGATCTCCATTATTTCTTTGGCATTTCCTTCTCCATCTTCGCCATTTTCACCATCTTGATTTCCTTGCGAATTTCCGCTTCCACCACCTTGACCGCTTTTACCGTTTTTACCATTCTTGCCCGAACCTTCTTTTCCGGATTTTCCATCCTTTCCTGAATTTCCTTCTTTTTCGCCTTGTTCACCTTCTTCGCCTTCACCAGGTTTATCGCCTTTCTTTTGTCCTTTTTTCATCTTTTCGCCTAAACCTTCTTGCTTTTTGATAATGTCTGGCAATTGCATTTCACCTTGTCCTTGACCAGGTTTTGGTTTGCCCATTCCAGAACCTGACATTTGCATTTGGTTTTGCATACTATTCAAAATTTCGGATAACATGTCGGCTAATTTATTGGACGACGAAACAGAATATCGCTGATGAGAATTTCCTTTGGAAATATTCATCTCAACCAAATTTTCTAGTGCTTTATCAACATTGTATTGAACGTTTCCAATTTCGGTTGTGATGTTTTCCGCCATTTTTGGATTACGCAACGACATGGCAAATAAGCTGTCGTCAACGTGTTTGAATTGTTGCTTTAAATCTTGTTGTTTCTTTAGATTTTTATTAAACGATGGCGAACCGCGTTTCAATCCTTTAAATTGATTCATCACATCTTCTTGCGAAAATGAATACGCTAAAAGGTTATCTAAAATTTGACGCAACATAGCAATATCTTCATCCAATTGTTCTTTTTCGCCAGAAGCCATCATTTCCATCATGTCTTGGCTCATTTGCTTCATTTTTTTAGAAGCATTTTTTTGTTTTGGCTTTGCTTTGTCCTTCTGCTGTTTTTGCAATTGGTCTTTGGCAGAATTCAAATCTTCTTTGATACTTTTTTCTTTCTCCTCCGTTTTTGGCAAATCCATTGGAGATTTTAAATCCTTATTCTCTTTCTCCAATTCGTCTAATTCCTTTTGAAGTTCATCAAATTCCTTATTGACTTCGTCTTGCTTTTCGGTTGTATTTTCATTGGTTTTTTCAGAAAGCTTATCTTGCTTCTCAGCCAATTTATCCAACTTATCAGCAATTTGCTCCATTTTCTTTTCGACATAATAACGCTTAGTCAATTCGACCAATTGCTCCAAACTCTTCTTTTGGTTTTTGCTGTTTTGCTGAAACTTTTCCATTTTATCGAAGAGTTCTTCCTTGCTGATTTTCTCATTCAGTTTTTGAAGTTCGTCCAAAAGTTTTTGGTTTTTCTCCAACTCTTTTTGTGACTTTTCTAAACGTTCTTCAAGCAATTCTTTTTTCTCATCGTTTTTATCCGATTTGAATTTTTCCAAATTGTCTTTCATCTTTTCTGAAAACTCTTTCATCAATTCGTCTTGTTGTTTTTGACGTTGGATAAAATCGTTTACTTTTTGCTGGTCTTTGTATTCCAGATTGTCTTTCTCCTTGCCCATTTTTTTCAACTTATCCATTTCAGAAAGTTGCTTCTCTTGAGATTTTAATGATTTAGCTAACGAATTAATATTATCATTTTGTTGTTTAAGCATTTCATCTTCTTTCTCTGTTTCGGTTGCAATTCTATCGCTGAAAACTGTTGACTTAGTGCTTTTGAAATTATGAACAGCATCGTTATCAAAAATCTCAAAATAGTATTCATAATTCACACCTTCTTCAACCGGAAGATTTCCAGGAAAAGCAAATACGAATTGATCATAAATATCTTTCTTCACCGCAATTGTTCCACGCTTGGCATTGCTTGGCAAATCTTTAGGATAATAGACTATTTGCAGCTTAGATAAGCCATAATCATCTGAAACTTGACCTAAGACATAGTTTTTACCAATTTTCAAGCTATCAGGCGCGTTATTTACCGTTATCGTTGGGAATTGATCTTTGATTACTGAAATCTGATAGTTTAATTTTTCGTAATTCTGAACTTTGTTATTTGATGTTAGTATTTGATATTCAGTATTTTGAAGAATATTTTTTGAAAAAGAGAAAAGATTTTCGTTTTTAGCAAATGTCTGTTTGCTATTTGCGTCAAGCCAATCTACTTTTTGCGTTGCTAACGTGTTCATTCGCCAAGTCACTTTTGTACCTTCGGGAAGAATTGCATTTCCAGTTCCTTTAATTATTTCTTGCTTTTTGTTTAGATAATTTGGGAAATTCAGAACCATTTCAAAATTGGCAATCGACGGAACTGTGATTACTTTCAATTGATAGTCATTCGAAGAAACGTCATTGGCTTCAAAATGAAACTCGGTGTCTTCTGTAAGCTTCGGAATAACAAATTGAAATTCATCGGCATTGATTTTTTCCATAAAATAACTTTCGTCACCAATAAAAATCATCGTGTTTTCGGGAACGATTTTACCAACCGTTTTTACTTTTACCAAAAAATCTTTGTTTTGTTCGGTTTGTAAACCTGAATTCAAAAGTTGAAATTCAAATGGTGCTGGCGGAAGAAATTGTTGTTTATAATTGACAACTCTATTCAAACTTTGAGTTATCAAATTGCTATTTCCTGAAATGTAGAAAAAAGCGAAAAACAAAATTGGGATAATCGCCAAAGGCAAATATTTTTTGTTTTTACCAAAATTAACCGCATTACTAAACGGAATTGGCTGAAGTGTATTTGCTTTTTGATCGATTGATGCCAAAAGTAATTCTGATTTATTTTGATCATTTGACAGCTGAAGAAAATTAGTAAGCTTGTCGCCTACTTCACTAAAATGACTTCCAATTATTTTTGACGCTTCGTTGTAGTCAATTCCTTTTTGGAGTTTGAACAATTTGAATAACGGAAAAAGAATAAATCGTAACAAAAGAAAAAGTTCCACAGCAATAAATGTCCAAAAAAGAACGGTTCTCGCTGTTGGTTTTAGCCAAAGAAAATATTCCACAAAAAGTGTAAACAAAAAGTACAGCAATCCAATTCCAACGAAGAAAATTGTTCCACGAAGTAATTCATTGGTGTAAAACTTTTTTATAAAAGCTTCCAGTTTGTCGTAAATAATGCCCGATTTGTTCAAAATTGCTACTCTTTTGTTAATAACCGATAAATGTAGTAAAATTTAGTCATAAGGCAATAGCCAAAAGTTTGTTAAGGTTTTCAGTTAAATACTAATGTCTTTTGCCTTTTGCCTTTTCACTAAAACCGTATCTTTGCAGCACACTTCGACAAGCTCAGTGTTAATATGAACAACAATAAATTATAAAAATGTCAAAACCTGTTAGAGTTCGTTTTGCACCAAGTCCAACTGGACCATTGCATATTGGTGGCGTTAGAACCGCTTTATTCAATTATTTATTTGCTAAAAAACATAACGGCACATTCTACTTAAGAATTGAAGATACCGACCAAAATCGATTTGTTCCTGGTGCAGAAGAATATATCATGGAAGCATTGAATTGGTTAGGAATTGCACCAAGTGAAACTATTGGAAAAAATGAAAAATTTGGTCCATATCGTCAAAGCGAAAGAAAACATTTGTACAAACAATATGCTGATCAATTAATTGCTTCGGGAAATGCGTACTATGCTTTTGACACGGCTGAAAGTTTAGATTTTCATAGAAAACAACACGAAGAACAAGGGAAAACATTTATTTACAATTGGCATAATCGTGAAAAATTAGATACTTCTTTGGTAATTTCAAATGAGGAAACTGAAAAAAGAATTACAGCTGGCGAAGCTTATGTTATCCGATTTAAAACGCCTGTCAATGAAATTTTAGAATTAAAAGACATCATTCGTGGCGATATAAAATTTGATACTAATTTATTGGATGATAAAGTTTTGTTTAAATCGGACGGAATGCCAACGTATCATTTAGCGAATATTGTAGATGATCATTTGATGGAAACGTCGCATGTAATTCGTGGTGAAGAATGGTTGCCAAGTTTGCCGTTACACGTTTTGCTATACAGAAGTTTTGGTTGGAATGCACCAGAATTTGCACATTTACCTTTGATTTTAAAACCAATTGGAAACGGAAAATTATCAAAACGTGATGGCGATAAAATGGGCTTTCCAGTGTTTCCATTAGAATGGAAAGATGCTTCCAGCATGACAACTTCGGATGGTTATAGAGAAAACGGATTTTTTCCAGAAGCTGTTGTTAACTTTTTGGCGTTATTAGGTTGGAATGACGGAACTGATCAAGAACTATTTTCGTTAGAAGAATTGGCAGAAAAATTTGACTTGAACAGAGTTCATAAAGCTGGAGCAAAATTTGATCCTGAGAAAAATAAATGGTTTAATCATCAATATTTACAAAAGCAAAGTGATGAAAAACTTGCTGAATTGTTCATTCTTGATTTGCAAAAAAGAGATTTCTCCTTCGTCGAAATGACAAACAAACCTTTGATGACAAAAATTGTTTCTTCAATAAAAGAACGCGCTAATTTTGTTTCTGAGTTTTGGGATTTAGCCGATTATTTCTTTGTGGCACCAACTTCTTATGATGAAAAAGCAGCGAAAAATTGGAAAGAAGAAACACCAAATTTAATGCAACAATTGATTTCGGTTTTATCATCTATTGAAGATTTTACATCAACAAACATTGAAACAATTGTAAAAGATTGGATGACAAAAAACGAAATTGGAATGGGAAAAGTTATGCAACCGTTTCGTTTGAGTTTGGTTGGTGCTTTAAAAGGTCCGCATTTATTTGATATTGTAGAATTGATTGGAAAAGAAGAAACCATCAAGCGATTGGAGAAAGCAATTGCAACATTATAAAAACAAAAAGTCCCGAAATAAATCGGGACTTTTTTATAAATTAATAATCACTTGACCGTTAATACATCCAAGGTTTCCTTTAAATTTATCGCCGTTATTCAAAAGTTTTAAAGCATCGTCTTTGTTAAGTTTGTTGAGAATGTTGGTAAATCCATATTCGTAGAAAAGAACTGCTCTAATTGTTTTGCTTCCGGCAGAAACACCAAGGTAAAAATTACCGCTTACGGTTGAAATGTCTGCAATTTGATCTGCTTGAAGTAATGTTCCTTTTAGGATTTTATTTTCATCAGAAGTTGCTACTTTCATTTTACCGTTTACTTGCAAAACTGGTCCAAAATCAAGCGAAACATGATCTTCTACTACATTATAACTCAATAATAATCGAACTTTTACACCTTGAAGATTGTATTTAATTTTTTGGTCAAAATTAGATTCTAACGAAAAATTATTCGAAAAAAACTGCATGCCATAAATCATACTCCAATTGTTGTAATAATTTCCTCGAACCGAAAGTCCGCCAGCAAAACCCATTTCGGGATTGGCAGTAAAATTATCTGTAAATAAAGTTGTTTGAGAAACTCCAGCCGAAATACCAATTCGGTTTCCATCTCTATTTCCGTATTGACTGTAACCAAAGGTTGAAACGAGCAACAAAAAGATGTAAATATTTTTCTTCATAAAATGATAACTGATAATTTGTAACAAACATAAGTTATTCTCGTATAATAACCGTATTAACAACTTAATTATTCAACATGAACCCATTTATTATTGTCTTATTAGTCTTCGGATTATTCATTTTATTTGCTTCTTTCTTTACTGTTAAGCAACAAACGGCTGTTGTTATTGAGCGTTTTGGAAAGTTTACAAGCATCAGAAACTCTGGTTTACAACTTAAAATTCCAATTATCGACAGAATTGCTGGAAGAGTTAACCTTAGAATTCAACAACTTGATGTATTGATTGAAACCAAAACTAAAGATAACGTGTTTATCAAAATGAAAGTTTCGGTTCAGTTTAAAGTAATTCAAGACAA
>DAOLYL010000108.1:0-7912 GCA_035425765.1 Flavobacterium sp.
CGTTGGTGTGTTGATGATTGGCGCGTCGTTGACTATGACGGTTGTAGAACCGGTTACTAATTGATTACAATTAGCACTACTACTTTCTTCAATACTAATTAATTCATAATCGAAAGTACCTTCAATATTAGTTGAAGCATTAATAATTACTGTATTCCCTGAAGAAACTATTGTTGGCTGAACAACTGAATTTAATGAATAAGTTATCGTATATGGTGCCGTTCCACCAGAACCTGTTATAATAATTTGAGGCTGTGGCGAATTTAGGCAAACAGAATCACCTCCTGTGATTGTTGCTGTCGGTAATTCATTTACAGTAACAGTAGCTATTCCTGTTTGATTCTGTGAACAAATTGGTGTAGTTGAACTTGAAACACTTACTAAAGTATAAGTAAACACACCATCGTTTGCAGCTGAAACTGGAATTGAAATTGAATTCCCAACGCTTGGTGCAGTTGTTTGACTTGCTCCATTAGCATCTAAATAAATAAATGTATATGGTGCAACTCCATTTGCTCCAGTAAAAGTAATTGATTGGTCTGGCGAACCTTCGCAAACAGTTGTAGTCCCAGAAATGGTTGCTGTTGGTAACTCAATCACCTCAATCAAAACACTTCCAGTTAAAGTTTGAGTACATGTAGTTGTCAAGTTTATAACACTAACAATTGTATATGTAGTATCTGCTGTTAAAGCTGGCGTAGTTACTGAAGCACTTCCAGACACATCCAAATCAACGATTTGATTAGCTCCAGAATCAACGGTGTATGTAACCCTTGTGTTTGGCGTACCTGTAAATGAAACCGTTGCTGTTTCGCCAGAACAGATTGAAATTGCACCACTAATTGTAGCTGTTGGAATAGGATTAACATTTAAAAAGAAACTAGTTGTTCCAAAGAAAGTTGGAGTAACATTGTCTTCCATTCGAATAAAAATCTCTTGTCCATCAGTTCCTGGGAAGTTATTTATTGGCGAAATATCCCCCGAGCCTACATCTGCAGCTGCTTGAGATAAATGATAAGTGATTGTATAATCTAATGGACTATTTGTTCCATAAGCTATTGATGTTTGTGGTGTAAAATCAAATGAAGCCGTTCCACTTCCAAAACTACCTTCACATAATTCTAAATCAGGTACTGCATCTGGTTGTGGTGTACAAGTATCAAATATTAGCTCAAATTCCTTAACAACAGTACATCCAAAGGCATTAAGAAATATTCCAGCATAAATTGTTTGACCAGAACTCGTAAATGAATTAGGATTAGTAATTGCATTCGTCAAAGCATCTGCATCACTTTGGGATGTATGATATGTAATATCGTACTCTGAAGGATCCAAAGCTCCAAGAATAATTCCAGTATTTTCAGTTAAATCAAAAATATTTGAACACTCGGTTAAATCATTCGGTTCACCAGTTAAATCAGGGTTTACAGATAATGTAACATCAGACGATGCTGTTTGTGGCACATTACAAATAGTATATTCTGCATTTAATGTATACGTCGTTGTAGCAGCAGGACAAACTGTAATAGTTGGTCCAGTTCCAATTTCAGTTGGACCATCAAACCATCTTATTGTTACTGGTACATTTGGTCCAGTAGGAGTAAATCGCCATGCTTCAAGAGAAGTATCCCAATTTCCAGAATCTCTTCCTGGAGCAACTGCAAATGGAGGATTTGCTCCACCACCTTTAATCCCTATAACTCCTCTTCCTCCTTGATGACTATCACATGAAGTTCTATTTTTTACATAAACTTCAATAATGTTAGAGACTTCATAAAGCACAATTTGTGATGCTTGTTCTCCATTATCATAACCACAATTGAACTGACCTAAATTGAAATTTACAATTAACTTTCTACAAGGATATTGACCAACTAATTGATAATTGACACTTCTAGTCATACCAGCTGGTGGCGCTTCTGCAGCATTAGTATCTTGAAAAACGCCGCAAATCATATTTCTAAATGGTGAGTCAGCACCTTGACCAGTGCCGTTTGGAAAATTTGGATTTGCAAATGGTAAATTTTGTACATAAGCATTTTCTCCAAAAACATTTGGTGTATATATTTGGCTGTTTACAAAGCTAATTACACCATTATCACCTATTTGCACATTACTAAAGTTAGTTCCATAAAAACAAAAATCAAACGGAAGTGAAAATATAGGAGAATAAGTATCATCATTACTTAATGGAAACTGTATAAAACTAGGATCATTAAATGCAGCTTGAGGACAATATGGAATATCACTTACAGTATATGTTGTAGTTGATGGAACTGGTGAAATATCAGCTTCTAAAGTTCTACATTCACCAACAGTACATAATGTTAAATCAAGTGGTAATGTTCCAGGAGCAGAATCAGTATCTACCGTTGCACATCCATTTGGTACAACTGTAATATTTATTGTTTCTCCAGTATAATCTCTTTGACATTGAGTAAAGAAATTTCTAACTGAAACTAAGTTATATATACGTGTTACTTGTAAAGCTGGAGTAATAAAATTACCTGTTCCAGTTGCTCCAATATTAGCTATATATGTATTTCCAATATCATTAGTAATCGTAACCGTTGAATTTGGTGTTCCTGTCAAAAGTATTGTTGCCGTATTTCCTGGGCAAATAGTAAAATCAGGAGGAAAACTAGCTACTGGTAATTGATTCACCGTCACAGTAACTGATTTTGACATTTGCGTACAAGCTCCAACTGTTGATGTTACTGTATAAACAGTTGTAGCCGATGGTGATACTGTTGCACTATCAGCATTTGGTGTCGTTAATGTTGGATCAACTGGTAATGGAGTCCAAGTATAACCTGTAGTACTTCCTCCAACATTTAAAGTAGTCGAATTTCCAATACATATCGAAACATTAGGAGAAACTGTCAAAGTTGGACCAACAACTACATTAGCAAATGTTACCGTATTAGCAGTAGGTAAAGCACTATCTGTTATAGATACAGTATAAACTCCTGGAGGTAAATTAGTAAAAAAACCAGTAGCATTGTTTTGATTAACTGGCCCAGAAATTGTATAATTAACATAAGGTGGAACGCCTCCAAAACCAGAAAGAGTTATTGAACCATCATTTGGAGTAACACAATCAGCATTAACTACTTCATAAGCTAAGACCAAATCATCCGTTAATAGCAAGTCATCAATTGCAAAATCGTTACCAACAGCATTAGTATTTGTATTTGATAATTCAATCTGAACAGTAGTTGCTGTTGCTACAAATGTATAAATAACCTGTTTCCATCCCAATTCTGGTAAATCAGCACGAATATTTCCATAAACTTGTGTCAAACCACTTCCTCCAATAACTTGAACATCTATATTTGCTTGCGTTGCATTGTCAACTACTAAATCTGAGACTGATTTTATCCAATAACTAAAATGATATACCGTTCCAATAGTTAATCCAGTTGCTCCAGCACCTGTATTTCCTGCTCTCCAAAAAGGTGGATTTCCTGCTGTTGTATTCCCATCAATAATTAGCATTCTTCCAGCTCCAGTAGTATGATCTCCGGTGAAATTGAAATCGGTTGTATTGATTGTTTTTGGAAAATTTGTAACCGCAAAATCTCCTGGAACAGTTGCTCCAACATAAGGAGTTGCCAATTGAGAATACCCAGTCCCATTAGTTATGAAACCAATTCCAGAACCGCCAGTTTCAAAACCACTGTTGGTTAATAAATTTTGGGCATTTGATTGAAAGGATGAAAACAAAAGTATAAGAAGTAATAGTTTACTTTTCATAGTAGCATTTTTTTTAATTGAGGAGCGAAATTTACAAAAATTTAAGAAATATTTATCTTTAATTTTAAATATTTTCAATTATTAACACTATACGAGTTTGATATAATATAATTATTTATCTTTGTTGCTTTATACAATAATCCTACTAACATTCAAGTTTTAAATGATAAATCATAACGATTCACAAGACGAAATTGGTGAAAATCACATTGCAACTAGTGCAAATAATCCTGTAAGAAAAGATGCTTTTGATATTACAGATGATAAAAAAATTGAATTAATTAAAAAAGATGTCGAAAACATACTTCTAACTTTAGGTATGGATTTGACTGACGACAGCTTAAAAGGAACTCCAAATAGAGTTGCAAAAATGTTTGTAAAAGAAATTTTTGGAGGATTAAATCCTAACAAAAAGCCAAGTTCTTCGACTTTTGCAAATAATTATAAATATGGTGAAATGTTAGTTGAAAAAAACATCACACTATATTCAACTTGCGAACATCATTTACTACCAATTGTTGGTCGTGCTCACGTGGCTTACATTTCAAACGGAACCGTAGTTGGACTTTCTAAAATGAATAGAATTGTTGACTATTTTGCTAAAAGACCTCAAGTTCAGGAGCGATTAACAATGCAAATTGTTCAAGAATTGCAAAAAGTATTAAACACCCAAGATGTAGCTTGTGTTATTGATGCTAAACACCTGTGCGTAAACTCTAGAGGAATTCGTGATATTGAAAGCAGCACAGTAACCTCTGAATTTGGCGGAAAATTCAAAGACGAACAAACACGTCGTGAATTTTTAGACTACATAAAATTGGACACTTCTTTTTAAATTTAAGCATAAAAAAAACACCTAAATGCAATCATACGAACAACAATCTTTAGAAATCTATAATACAATTTCGGGCAAAAAAGAAACCTTTACTCCTATTCATAAAGGAAATATTGGAATGTATGTTTGTGGACCAACGGTTTATAGCAACGTTCATCTAGGGAATGTTAGAACTTTTATGTCTTTTGACATGATTTACCGCTATTTTCTTCATCTTGGTTATAAAGTTCGCTATGTTAGAAATATTACTGACGCTGGACATTTAACCGATGATGGCGATGTTGAAAATGATAGATTTGTAAAACAATCTCGTCTTGAAAAATTAGAACCAATGGAAGTGGTTCAAAAATATACAGTAGATTTCCATAAAGTACTTGACACTTTCAATTTTCTTCCACCAACAATTGAGCCAACTGCAACTGGACATATCATTGAGCAAATTGAACTTATTCAAAAATTAGTTGAAAAAGGTTTTGCCTATGTAAGTAATGGTTCTGTTTATTTTAATGTAATAGAATACAATAAACGTGGTTTGAATTATGGCGAACTAAGCAATCGAAATATCGAAGAACTTTTTGCTCAAACTCGAGATCTTGACGGACAAGACGAAAAGAGAAATCCTCAAGATTTTGCATTGTGGAAAAATGCTTCTCCAGCACACATCATGCGTTGGAATTCACCTTGGGGCGAAGGTTTTCCTGGTTGGCATTTAGAATGTACAGCTATGAGTACAAAATATTTAGGCGAAACTTTTGATATTCACGGCGGTGGAATGGATTTAAAATTTCCTCATCACGAATGTGAAATAGCACAAGGAAAAGCATGCAACAATCATTCACCGGTTAATTATTGGATGCATACTAATATGCTCACAATGAACGGACAACGAATGAGTAAGTCAACTGGAAATTATATTTTGCCATTAGAATTAATTGAAGGAAAAAATGACTTTTTCGAAAAAGAATTTCATCCATCAATAGTTCGTTTTTGCTTTCTACAAGCACATTATCGCAGTGTTTTAGATATTTCTAATGATGCAATGGTGGCTTCAGAAAAAGGATTTAATCGATTGATGGAAGGAATAGAAGTTCTAAAATCAATCCAACCAAGTGCAAATTCAACGATTGATATTTTGTCATGGAGAAAAAACTGTTATGATGCAATGAATGACGATTTCAATACACCAATTCTTATTGCCAATTTATTTGAAGGAATTCGTTTTGTAAATATCGTAAATGACGGAAAAGAAACTTTAAACAAAGAAGATTTAGATTTACTTTCTACGACTTTAAATGAATTTATTTTCGATGTTTTGGGAATTAAAAATGAAAAAGCAACAGCAAACAACTCAGATAAATTAGCAAGTGTAATCGAAATGCTAATCGGAATGCGAAACGAAGCTAGAGCCAATAAAAACTTTGCTTTATCAGACCAAATTAGAGATCAACTTTTAGCTTTAGGAATTCAACTGAAAGACGGAAAAGAAGGAACAAATTTCAGTATTCAATAATTTCAAATTAGAAATCAGGTGAAAATTTCACTAAAAAAAATAGCTATTGCTCCTTTCCTATTTCTAATTTATTTTTATAAAATAGTGCTTTCGCCTTTGCTACCAATGAAATGTAGATTTGAACCATCGTGTTCGACTTATTTTGTTCAAAGTTTACAAATTCATGGATTGTTTTATGGTTTCTATCTTGGCACAAAACGAATTTTAAGTTGCCATCCTTGGGGAAAAAGTGGTTATGATCCTGTTCCTGAGAAAAAATGTAACCATAAATAAAACTTAAACTAGTTAATAATCTGATTTATATTATTATTTTTGAAATCCCTAAACAATTAATAGTCACGACATGATTTGGAATCCATCTGAAGGAATAGATATAGGTTTTTTTACCATCCGATTTTATAGCTTAATGTTTGTAATCGCTTTTGGACTAGGTTGGTATATTATGAAACATATCTATCAAAGAGAGAATGAATCATTAGATAAATTAGATACTTTATTCATTTGGACAGTAATCGCTACTTTACTTGGCGCTCGTTTAGGACACGTTTTTTTCTACGATTGGGAATATTACAGAAATCATCTTTCGGAAATATTGTTGCCTTTTTCTTTTGAAAATGGATTTGAATTTACAGGTTTTAGAGGTTTAGCAAGTCATGGAGCAGCGATTGCCATCATTATTGCAGTTTATTTCTATTGCAAAAAAGTTATCAAACGACCAATCCTTTGGATGCTTGACAGAGTTGTAATTCCTGTATCTTGTGGAGCAATATTTGTTAGATTAGGAAATTTTTTCAATTCAGAAATTATTGGAAAACCTACCGATTCTGCTTTTGGAGTAAAATTCGTTAGAGATAATTATTCCGCAGTTGAAGCTGTAACACTTACTAAAATCAATAATGTAAACGATGCTTATTCTGCAATTGCTACTAATCCAAGCTTTTCTGCATTGTTAGAAAATATCCCTGCAAAACATCCAGCACAACTTTATGAAGCATTTGGCTATGTTATCGTTTTTCTAATTCTTTTTCTTTTATATTGGAAAACAGATACACGTGAAAAACACGGATTGATTTTTGGTTATTTCTTAATTATGCTTTGGTCTGTTCGATTTTTAGTAGAATTTGTGAAAGAAAGTCAAGGAGGAATTGAGGAAACTTTTGGTCTATTATCAACAGGACAATGGTTAAGTATTCCATTTATTTTAGTTGGAATTTACTATATTTTTGTTGCCGAAAAACCAGTTGAAGTTTAAATATAAAATTTCTTCCGCAACCAAAACGCAACATTAACTAAAATAATTAATGCTGGAACTTCTACTAAAGGTCCAATAACACCAGCAAAAGCTTGTCCGCTATTGATACCGAAAACACCTATGGAAACGGCGATTGCTAACTCAAAATTATTTCCAGAAGCAGTAAATGATAGCGCAACGGCATCACGATAATTCGCTCCAATTTTCTTGGCAACAAAAAACATCAAGAAAAACATAATTGCGAAGAAAATCACTAATGGAATGGCAATTCGCACAACATCCAAAGGTAAATCGACAATCATTTCGCCTTTTAAACTAAACATTATTACAATCGTAAAAAGCAAAGCAATCAAGGTTATTGGAGAAACAAACGGAATAAATTTCTGGTTGAAAAATTTATCTCCTAAATATTTTTTAATTGCAAAACGGCTAATAACTGCTAACGCAAACGGAATTCCTAAATAGATTCCAACCGTTTGAGCGATTTCTGCAATTGTGATATTCAATTCTAAACCTTTAATTCCGAATAAAGGCAACATAATCTCTAAATAAAAATAGG
>DAOLYL010000109.1:0-7822 GCA_035425765.1 Flavobacterium sp.
TTTCGTGTAATAATTAAGCGGAATTAATTTGTGTGAATTTGTGCAATTTGTGTCTAAAAAATAAAAATATGCCTTTTAAAGAAACCTTTTCAGCGTTTTATAACAAAGTAAAAATCAGCATAGAAGATGGAACTTTTGCCAAACTAACGTTAGCAAAAACCATTGGAAATACCGACTTGATGAATATATATGTTCGTCCGATTATGGATGAAGAAGTTTTGAAGTTGGAATTAAAATTCAAATTTCAGCAAGAAGAATTATTTGAAATTCATACTATCGATAGTGCTTTTCCTCGATTATTGGAATTTATAAACAATCCCTTTTTATCGGCAATATTGTTTACAACAGAATTTGATTTAACTTATAAATTAAATAAAAAACGAGCTGTTTCAGTAATTGAACAATCTCCAAGTTTTGGAAATGCTAATGAAGTTTTGTTAAAATATTTAGAAAGTAAAAAATAATTAGTTAAGATTCATCTCAGGGATTTCTCCTTCTATAATTAAATCAGCTTCTGTAGAAGCTATAATATGTTCTACTGAAATTCCTGGCGCACGTTCTAGAAGTTTAAATCCATTTGATGTAATTTCTAAAACAGCTAATTCAGTGACTACTTTTTTCACACAACCAACTCCTGTTAAAGGTAAACTACATTTTTTTAGAATTTTACTTTCGCCAGCTTTATTGACATGCATCATTGCAACAATAATATTTTCAGCAGAAGCTACTAAATCCATTGCTCCACCCATTCCTTTTACCATTTTTCCTGGGATTTTCCAGTTGGCAATATCGCCATTCTCCGAAACTTCCATTGCACCAAGAATGGTTAAATCAACTTTTTGACTTCTAATCATCCCGAAACTAAAAGCAGAATCAAAAAAACTTGCTCCAGCTAACGTAGTTATGGTTTGTTTCCCAGCATTAATAACATCGGCATCTTCTTCGCCTTCAAATGGAAATGGTCCCATTCCTAGAACTCCATTTTCTGATTGAAATTCAACTGAAATATCGGTTCGAACATAATTAGCCACTAAGGTTGGAATACCAATTCCTAAATTTACATAATAACCGTTTTTTACTTCTTTGGCGATGCGTTTTGCTATATCGTTTTTATCTAATGCCATATATTATTTGATGATTTGAAAATTTGATGATTTGAAAATTAACCTTTCTTTGAGGAAGATATGATTTTAGAAATAATCAAATTTATAGATTGTAACTTTTTAAATAATTCTTCATTAGGATTTGGGTAGAATTCAGAATTCTGACATAGTTCTAACCAAAATTGTAATTCATCTGCTTCTTTTGCTGAAATTTTAAATTTATGAATAAAATCTGCCCTACTTTCAGCATTTTGAGCTTCTCTAATATTTGCACCAATTGATGTTCCACTTCTGAAAATTTGAGATGCCATTTCAAAACGATTTAATTTTCTAATTTCCTCTGAAAAACTTATTATTTCTAAGGCAAACTCGAATGTTAATTTTACGATTAAATTGTCTTTATCGTTTCTCATCTTCAAATTTTCAAATTAAAAAATCATCAAATTATTTCTGTCTCACAGTACGTTGCTCTATTCGCTTTTCGAATTTTTCCCCTTGAAAAATGCGTTGCACCATGATTCCCGGAATGTGAATTTGGTTTGGATCTAATGAACCTACTGGTAACAACTCTTCTACCTCAGCAATGGTTATTTTTCCTGCTCCAGCCATACAAGCATTAAAATTTCGCGCTGTTCCTTTGAAGATTAAATTCCCAGCTTCGTCACCTTTCCATGCTTTAACTATTGAAAAATCAGCTTTATATGCTAATTCCATGATGTGCATTTTACCGTTGAACTCTCTGGTTTCTTTTCCTTCTGCTACTTCGGTTCCAAATCCTGCTGGTGTAAAAAAAGCTGGAATTCCGGCTTGTGCAGCACGGCATTTTTCGGCTAAAGTTCCTTGTGGTGTCAGTTCTACATCAAGTTCGCCTGAAAGCATTTGGCGTTCGAATTCGGCATTTTCTCCTACGTAGGATGAAATCATTTTTTTGATTTGCTTTTTTTGAAGTAGTAATCCTAATCCAAAATCGTCAACTCCAGCATTATTAGAAATACAGGTTAATCCTGTGATGTTTTTTGAAACTAATTCGGCAATACTATTTTCTGGTATTCCGCAAAGTCCGAAACCGCCAAGCATGATTGTCATGTTGTCTTCAATTCCTTGAAGTGCTTCTTTAACGGAGTTTACTTTTTTGTTAATCATATTTTTAGTTTGTTTGTTTTCTAGCCCTGATGGTAGCGGCATCCTTTTTTGTTTTTTTCTAGAAAAATGCCCTTCGACTGCGCTCAGGTGACAAAAAAACAAAAAAGATATAGCGGACAGCAGGAATCAGCTCCTAAAAAAATTATAATCCAAATTCTTCTTCGTTTTGTAATTCTTCATCTGGAGCAACTATTGTGGTATCTATTACTTTTCTGGCTTCCCAACAATCAACTTTTATAGATAAATCAGATGGTCTTTCGAAAGGATCTTTTGAAACTAATAAATCTTTGTCTTCGTAGCATTTTTTCATAAAATATCCCCAAACAGGTAATGCTGCTGTTGCGCCTTGTCCATAGGTTATGCTTTTAAATCGAGCAGAACGGTCTTCGCAGCCAACCCAAACACCTGTTACAAGATTTGGTACCATTCCAATAAACCAACCATCGGATTGATTTTGAGATGTTCCTGTTTTTCCTGCAATTGGATTTGTAAATCCATATGGATATCCTGTCCATCTATTATCGCCGCTTCCGCCACCTTCTGTTCGAAGTCTTACACCTGAACCACTTTCGGTTACACCTTCAAGAAGTTTTACTACTGCATAAGCGATATCTTTATTTAATACGTCGCGAGAATCGGGAACTGGTTCGTATAAAACCACGCCATTTTTATCTTCTATTCTTGAAATAAATTGTGGTTTTACATAAACACCTTGATTGGCAAATGTGCTGTAAGCAGCAACCATGTCTTCTACTGTTATTTCTACTGCTCCAAGCGCAATGGATGGTTGAACTGGGATTTCTGAGTTAACTCCTAATTTTTTGGTTAAATTCACTACTGCTTCTGGACCAGTTTTGTCAATTAGTTTAGCAGAAACTGTGTTTATGGATAGTGCTAAAGCGCGTTTTAGGGTAACCATTCCGCGATATTGACGGTCAGAATTTTTTGGTTCCCAATCGGCAGTAACGTGATGTCTTCCTTTGTGAATCATGAACGGACTATCGATGATGGAATCACACGGCGACATTCCTAATTGTTCGATTGCTGTAGCGTAAACAAATGGTTTGAATGTTGAACCTACTTGTCTTGCGCCTTGACCAACGTGATCGTATTGGAAAAATTTATAATCAATTCCGCCAACCCAAGCTTTGATATGACCAGTTTGTGGTTCAAGCGACATTAAACCTGCTTGAAGAAAATGTTTATAATAACGAATAGAATCCTTTGGAGTCATTAGCGTATCGATTTCGCCTTTCCAAGAAAAGATTTTCATTTTAGTTTTTACGTCAAAAGAAGCAATGATTTCTTCTTCGGATTTGTCTAATTCTTTCATAATTCGCCAACGCTCGGAATTTTTCATAGCATTGGTAATGATGCGATTTGTTTCGGCATCAGTAATGTTGATGAATGGTGCGTTTTTGTTGTCTTTTTGTTGGAGAAAAAATTCTTGTTGAAGATTTTTCATGTGTGCTTGAACGGCTTCTTCGGCGTGTTCTTGCATTTTAGAATCTATAGTCGTGTAAATTTTTAAACCATCGGTATAGATATCATAGTCTTCGCCGTTTGGTTTTTTATTTTCTTTTACCCATTTTTTCATGTACTCTCGTAGATATTCACGAAAATAGGTTGCGATTCCTTCTTTGTGCGTTTGAAGTTTGAAATCAAGTTTTATTGGTAAATTACTTAGGTTTTCTTTTTGTGAATCGGTGATAATTTTAGATTTTAACATCTGAGAAAGAACTACGTTCCTCCTATTCTTCACTCCTTGCGGATTTCTAACTGGATTGTAAAGTGAAGAATTTTTAAACATTCCAACTAAAATGGCTGCTTCGTCAATGGTTAAATCTTTCGGTTCTTTGGAAAAATAGGTTTTTGACGCGGAACGAATTCCAATAGCATAGTTATTGAAATCATATACGTTGAAATACATTGCAATGATTTCATTTTTAGTATATTGTCTTTCAAGTTTGATGGCAATAATCCACTCTTTTACTTTTTGAATTATTCTAAAAAGTTTAAAACTTGAACCTTCGCCGTGGAATAATTGTTTGGCTAATTGCTGAGAAATTGTACTTGCGCCACCGTCAGCACCTAATTTTAAAGCTGCTCCAAAAGTTCTTCGAGCATCTATTCCTGAATGTTCGTAGAAACGTTCATCTTCGGTTGCAACTAATGCTTTAACCAAATGTGGCGGAAGATCTTCAAACTTGATTGGCGTTCTGTTTTCGTTGTAAAACTTCCCGATTGTAACTCCATCAGAAGAGATGATTTCGGTTGCTAAGTTAGATTCTGGATTTTCTAAGTCTTCAAAAGAAGGCATTTTACCAAAAAATCCCCAAGATGCTAGCAAGAAAAAAAGTACTGCCGCACCAGAGCTATAAAAGAATAATTTCCAAAATTTCTTTTTGTAGTAGTTGATATCTTTTACGATTGTGGTATTATTTTTTTGAGCCATAACTAATTATTCTTTTGATTCAATTCTAAATCCAACATCTGAAATTCCTTCTAACTTTTGAACTCCTGTTATTTTTCCAGTTTGTCTTACAGCTTGTTTGATAGTGATTTTATAAATTCCTTTTTGATCAAATTTTTCGTTTTGTTTATAAACCAATTTATTCTCTTTGATGTCAGCAAAACCTTCACCAAGAAGTGTGCCATCAGGATTTGCCATTAGATATTCAAGTGTATCAACTTTTACTTTTTTGTTTGGCTGTTCTAATGAAACAATTAGGAAAAGATTGCTAAATGGATAAGCATCATTATCTCTAACGTTGACATACAAATCATAACTTTTTTTGGCATCTAATTGTGGCAAATCAAAAGAAACTATACTGTCTTTGTGCCAAAATTTTCCAACGGATTTATATTCGTCAAAGACTCTTTTTTCGTCACATGAAAATAAAAAAAAGCATACTAAAATAAGTGCTAAACTATTTTTTTTGTTCATTTTTATTAATAATTATTGGCTTTTTATTTTGTCTATTCTGATTTGGATTCTGGTTAGGATTTTGAGTTTGGCTTGCGCTCTGATTAGGATTTGAGTTTGGACTCGTATTTGGTTTTCTTTTTTTGTTATTGTTATTTTTCTTTTTTCTTGGTTGATCAAAACGGGTTAAACTTTCTTGTCCCATTGCGTTATTAAAGTTTGCTTCTGGTTCTACAACTATTTCAATTGCAAAATCTTCTAGCGCAGAAACTCTAATTTTTTGTTTGTTTTGTTCAACAATTTCTTTGACTTGATCAATTTTCAATACATGCCAATTGGCAAAATTATCGGTATAAGCAAACCACATTAATCCTTTGAAAATATCTTGTTTTTGACAAATTGCATCACCTTTTTCTGTGTATAATTTGGTTTCAAAATCAGGAAATCCTTTTAGTGCATCTAGATAAGTATCTAATTCGTAGTTCAAACAACATTTCAATTTTCCACATTGACCAGCCAATTTTTGAGGATTTAAAGACAACTGTTGGTATCGTGCGGCGGAAGTATTTACACTTCTAAAATCGGTTAACCAAGTTGAACAACACAATTCTCTTCCGCAAGAACCAATTCCTCCAAGTCGAGCTGCTTCTTGACGAAAACCAACTTGTTTCATCTCGATTCTTGTTTTGAAAACTTGAGCAAATTCTTTGATTAATTGTCTAAAATCAACTCGATCTTCTGCGGTGTAATAAAAAATTGCTTTTGACCCATCGCCTTGAAACTCGATGTCAGAAATTTTCATTTGAAGTTTTAGAGCAATAGCAATTTCACGTGCTTTTACTTTCATTGGTTCTTCTTTGTCGCGAGAATCACTCCAAATATCGATGTCTTTTTGAGATGCTTTTCGGTAGATTTTCTGAATTTCAGCTGAAGTCGGATTTACTCCTTTTTTCTTCATTTGAATTTTTACCAATTCGCCAGTTAAAGTTACAATTCCAATATCGTGTCCTGGCGAAGCTTCGGTAGCAACGATGTCACTTATGCTTAAAGTAATTTTTTCGGTATTGCGATAAAATTCTTTTCGTCCGTTTTTAAATCGAACTTCAACGCAGTCAAAAGGTGTTTCACCATTTGAAGGACTCATGTTAGAAAGCCAATCGAAAACCGTTAATTTGTTGCAGCTATCGGTGCCGCAAGTCCCATTATTTTTGCATCCTTTAGGCGAACTGCCATCAGACGTTGAACAACTTGTACATGCCATAATTTGAATATATATTGGTCATCTCGATTTATAACCGAGACTACTTATCATAGATAACGTTAAAAGTGTAAAGATAGTATTTTTTAAACTTCAAAAAATGGTTTTGAACGCATATTATTTATATTGATTTTCTTTCTTTTTTAATCTGTAAAAATAAAAACGCCAACTTTTAAATTGGCGTTTTGGTATCTATTTAATTTATTTCTACTGAATAATTTAGCATATTTCGATTGGTTTCATTGAGTTTTTTTCGGGATTTAAACACGTTTTTCAGCAATGTAAAATTCCAATTATTTCGTTTTTTCCAAGTTGAAAATGTTTCGTTTTTCCAATCGAAATCATCTTTCCAAAAGTATTTTGGCGAAACATAACAATAGGTGTAAGGAATAAGATAAGAACTGTCGTTTTGTGTTTTTACTTTCTGCGATTCAGTTTCGTTTCTATAAATCGATTGCGGATAAAGCAGCGTTATTTTTCTTTTTTGGGTTTCGTTTTTAAGAAAATTAGAAACTTCAAAATAATCGCTTTCAATTTTCTTTAAGCTAAATTCGTTATAGGTTGTTTCTCCAATTTTATCAATTGGTCGCAGTTGAATAATGTCGATTGCATACTCATCATAAACCTTGAAAAAATCTTTTAATTCGTGAAAATTATCTTGATTAAACGTATAATTGATGCGTAAACGAAGTTTTGGATTCGCCTTTTTTTCATCGGAAATGAATTTTAAAATTTCATGAAACTTTTCGTAAATTCCTTTATCCATCAAGTCTTCATAGGTTTCTTTGGTAACGCCGTGCATCGACAAAATGAATTCGTCTAAACCTGCATTGGAAAAACTTTCTACATCTTCTTTTTCAAGTAAATTGCCGTTGGTAATCATGCTGATATAAGGAACGTGATGTTTTTTGGCAACTTCAATTAGCTTTGTGTTGTGTTTAAAAAGCGTTGGTTCAGCACCGCAACCTATTTGTAATTTCAAAGCATTTTTAAAAATAGCATTGGCAATTTCTTCGATATTTTCTTCTTTAAAAATGCCTTTCATGTTTTTCCTAACATAGTCATCATCTGTAAAATAACACATTTTACAACGAAGATTACACGCTAAAACAGGATCAAGTTGAATAGCCAAATACCGTTTGTTCAAAACCGAAAGCAACCAAAGACCGAGAAACTTAACTCGGTGATTTTTTATGGCGTTATTGAACTTTAGTATTTTGTAAATATCCATTTAAAACTTGATTAGGCATCTAATTTATACAATTTATCCGATAATCGAACTCTAAACGGAACTTCGAAAGTGATTCTATCACCAACTTTTGCAGATGAACTTTCGCTTCCGTTTACCAACATTTTTTCTAAAACTAATTCCTGATTTCCGGTTGTTGGTCC
>DAOLYL010000110.1:0-7805 GCA_035425765.1 Flavobacterium sp.
GCCAATAACGCCAAAACCGTTTCTGCAGAAGGAATAGCTATAAAAGCACCAACTGGTCCAAGTTGAAAATAGACCGCCAACAACCACGCCAACGGAATTTGTATCATCCAAAAACAAATAATGTTAATCCAAGTAGGTGTTTTGGTATCGCCAGCACCATTCAAAGCTTGTATCATCACCATTCCGATACCATAGAAAACATAACCCAAACCTATAATGCGTAACGCTTGACTACCATAAGCCAGAATTACAGCATTGGAAGTATAAAGACCAATAATAAAATCGGAGAAGAACACAAACAATAGTGTTACAAAACTCATAAAAATGATGTTGTACTTGGTTGTAAGCAACACACTTTGTTGTGCTCTTTCGGGTTGTTTTGCTCCAAGGTTTTGCCCTACTAAAGTTGCAGCCGCATTACTCAATCCCCAAGCTGGAAGGATAAAAAACACGACGTTTCGAATGGCTATTTGATAACCTGCACTAGCATCCGTACTTCCAGTAATAGAAACTAAATACGTGAGTACTATCCAACTACCACTTTGAATAAAAAACTGAAACATAGCAGGTGTTGCAATGTTTAACAAGAATTTAATGATTTCAAAATTAGGTTTGAAATACTGTTTATAGATTTTAATCGTACGACTTTTAAAGAAAAGATGATAGCATTGATACAGCACACCAACCGTTCTACCAATAGCTGTAGCAACAGCAGCACCAGTCAAACCCATTTCAGGAAATGGACCATAACCATAAATCAACATCGGGCATAAGAAAATATTAATTAAACTGGCAATCCACAAACTGCGCATTGCCATAGCGGCATCGCCAGCACCACGGAAAACCCCATTGATAAGAAACAATAGAATAATAGCTGGACTACTCGCAAAAATGATTTGGGCAAAAGTTGTTCCTTCGCTGATTACTTCGGGTTGCGCACCCATTAATGCTAATATATCTGAGGCAAAATAAATACCTAGCATCGCCACTACTAACGATACTAAAAAAGAAACTAAAATAGCTTGCGCTCCTGATTTGGAAGCGGCTTCTAGGTCTTTTTCACCAACGCGTCGAGCAACGATGGCTGTAGCACCAACACTCAACCCAATCCCTAATGTATAAACCAAAGAAATCACGGCTTCGGTCAAACCAACTGTAGCAACAGCAACATCCGCATTGGGCAAATGACCAACAAAATAAATATCAACTATAGCAAAAACCGATTCCAAGCTGAGCTCCAATATCATCGGAACTGCGAGCAAAAGAATGGCAACTTTTACATTACCTTTTGTATAATCGTGTTCCTCGCCTTTTATCGATTGTTTGATAAGTTGGAATACACGACTGATTTTTGATTGTTCAGATACCATGATTGTGATAGTTTGTAGTTCAAAAATAGTTTTTTTTTCAAACCCTCGCAGGGTTTTGAACCCTGCGAGGGTTAATTCAAAGATACTTCTCTTCTATTACTTTCCTAATCGACACAAAACCAATTTTATCCAAATTAATTTCAGTTCGTTTAATCCAAACCAATTCCTGAATTTCATCTTGAGCAGCAACGGAAATACTTTCGGTTTTTAAAGCACATTCATAGAAAATATCCATCGTTCGATAAGCGACATTTTTGTATATGTAATTATTTGGTTCAGTGGTAATATACGTCAAATCATCTGGAGTAATTGTTAAACCTAATTCCTCTTCAATTTCTCGACAAGCAGCTTCTTCGGCAGTTTCGTTGGGATCGATAAAACCACCAGGTAAATCGAGTTTTCCTTTATCGGGATTTACATTTCTAACCGTGAAAAGTATTTTATCTTCGTAGGTAAAAATGACAGCTACTGCGGCAGCAATGTTGTGATATAAAACAAAATCACAGTCTTTACAATGAAACTTAAAGTTGTTGTCATACGTAAAGTTCTTGCTGGCGCAATTGGGACAGAATTTAAAGAAGTTGGTTTCGGATGACATGCTAGAATTAAATTTTATTTACCGCGAATTCGCAAATTGTTTTTTAACCACGGATTACGCAGATTCTCACAGATTACTTTTATAATTAGTGAAATTTTGTTGACTATAACTTCCCAAAAACAGTGTTTTCCTGTTCCGTTACGCGAATAAAAGTAGTTCGTTTTGTCAATTCTTTTAGTTTGGAAGCACCAACATAAGTACACGTGCTTCGAATACCTCCAAGGATATCGTGTAGCGTTTCTATCACATCGCCTTTGAACGGAACTTGAACTGTTTTACCTTCGCTAGCTCTATATTCGGCAACACCTCCAACGTGCTTTTTCATGGCTGTTTCAGAACTCATACCATAGAACTGTTTGTATTTTTCTCCGTTGATTTCAACTAATTTTCCACCGCTTTCTGTATGTCCAGCAAGCATTCCGCCGAGCATTACAAAATCGGCTCCAGCACCAAATGCCTTAGCCACATCGCCAGGAATAGCACAACCACCATCGCTGATAATATGTCCACCTAATCCGTGGGCTGCATCGGCACATTCTATAATAGCAGAAAGTTGCGGATAACCAACACCTGTTTTTACTCTAGTCGTACAAACTGAACCTGGACCAATACCAACTTTTACAATATCGGCACCTTCCAAAAGAAGCTCTTCAACCATTTCGCCTGTAACTACATTACCTGCAATAATTACTTTATTTGGGTATTGCTTACGTGCTTGTTTTAAGAAACTTACAAAATGTTCAGAATAACCATTAGCTACATCAATACAAAGGAATTTCAGTTGCGGATTTTGAGTAAATATCTCATCTATTTTTTTGAAATCATTTTTGCCTGTTCCGGTGCTAACAGCTATATAATTAGCAATAGTATCAGGTGCTGTTTTCATGAAATTTGCCCAATCTTTTACTGAATAATGCTTATGAATACACGAAAATAACTTTTCATTTGCCAATGCTAATGCCATTTCAAATGTTCCAACGGTATCCATATTGGCTGCCATAATCGGAATGCCTGTCCAAGTTAATGTACTGTGTTTGAATTTGAATTCGCGTTCTAGTGACACTTGTGCTCTACTGTTTAGTGTAGAACGTTTTGGTCTAATCATTACATCTTTAAATCCCAGTTTTAGTTCGGTTTCAATTCTCATAAAGCATTAATTTGAATAATTCCAAATGTATTGTTTTCAAGAGTTAAAAATGATAAAAATTGCTTTTTAAAAAAGAAAAATTATCAACAATTGTTAGTAATGCTATTGAGATTTAATTTACTAGTTTTACACTCAAATTTCACTTTATGTCTTCAGATTATATAATTGACCAAGAGTTCAAGGATGAGTTTTTTTTAGATGCTGATATTAAATACAAAGAATTTGAGAACTGTACTTTTCACTATTGTGATTTTACCGATTGTACGTTTCAAACGGTAACTTTTGTAGATTGCAATTTCTTTGATTGCAATTTTAAAGCAACAAAAATCAATTACATTTCGCTTCGTGGCGTTTGGTTCAACCGATGTGATTTTACGAGCGTTAATTTTGCCATGACGGATCAGGTTATTTTTGAATTTCATTTCAAAGATTGTTTGCTTGATTATGCTCAGTTTTATGCTTTGAAGCTAAAGAAAATGCAGTTTATCAATTGTAGTTTGATTGCGGTGGATTTTATGGGAAGTGATTTAACCGAAGTGCTATTTGACAATTGCAATCTTAGACGAACTGTTTTTATCGATACTATTTTAAATAAAGCCGATTTTTATACGAGCTATGATTACACTATAGATTTAGAGAAAAATAAAAGCAAAAAGACAATCTTTTCTGCCGATGGATTGAAAGGTTTGTTGGAAAAATATGATATTGTTGTAAAATAAAAAAACCTTCAAAAGCGAACTCTTGAAGGTTGATTTCATCTATTTCAGAATGATTAATAAACAAAAATAGCTCTTTCGCTCATCATATTGTTTACTTCGTCTGCGATTTCTTCTAACAATTCATCGTTTGAAGCATTCATCAAAACTCTATCGATTAAATCAACAATCGTTTCCATATCAGATTCTACCAATCCACGAGTTGTAATTGCTGGTGTTCCAACACGAATTCCCGAAGTTACAAATGGTGATTTATCATCAAATGGAACCATATTTTTATTTACAGTGATTTCGGCTTTGCCCAAAGCATTTTCTGCTTCTTTACCAGAGATATTTTTGTTGCGTAAATCAATCAACATCATGTGGTTGTCTGTTCCACCAGAGATAATATCATAACCTCTTTTTACAAAAGCTGCCGCCATTGCTTTAGCATTTTTTTGTACTTGCATTTGATAGGTAAAAAACTCATCAGACAATGCTTCGCCAAACGCCACTGCTTTTGCAGCAATAATATGTTCTAATGGTCCGCCTTGATTTCCTGGAAAAACTGACATATCTAAAACGTGTGACATCATTCTGATTTCGCCTTTTGGTGTAGTTAAACCCCAAGGATTTTCAAAATCTTTACCCATCATAATAATTCCACCTCTTGGTCCACGAAGTGTTTTGTGAGTTGTAGTCGTTACGATATGACAATGCGGAATCGGATCGTTCATCAATCCTTTGGCAATTAATCCTGCAGGATGCGAAATATCGGCTAATAACAAAGCACCAACACTATCTGCAATTTCACGGAAACGTTTAAAATCCATATCGCGTGAATATGCCGATGCACCAGCGATAATCATTTTTGGTTGTTCTTTGGTTGCTATTTCTTGGATTTTATCATAATTTAAAACGCCTGTTTCTTTTTCCACACCATAAAAACTTGGTGAGTATAATTTCCCTGAAAAATTTACTGGTGAACCATGCGTTAAATGTCCACCGTGAGATAAATCAAATCCTAAGATTTTGTCACCTGGCTTTAAACAAGCGGCAAAAACTGCTGTATTGGCCTGAGAACCAGAATGTGGTTGTACGTTTACATATTCCGCACCAAATAAAGCTTTTGCTCTATCGATAGCGATTTGCTCAATCACATCTACTACTTCACAGCCACCATAATATCTTTTACCAGGATAACCTTCGGCATATTTATTTGTTAAAACGGAACCTGCAGCTTCCATTACCTGATCACTCACAAAGTTTTCAGAGGCAATAAGTTCAATTCCGTGAATTTGTCTGTCTTGTTCTTCTAGAATAAGGTCAAAAATTTGTTCGTCGCGTTGCATTTCAAAATATTTCGTTAAATTGAGTTCAAAATTACAAAAATCGTTTGGTAAATTAATAGTAAATGATATATTTGATTAGAATTTTTTCAACAAATAAATCTTCATAAAATGCCCATAACAACCAACAATCCTAAAAGAAAATCGTGGCTTACTGTCTTAGAAAACAGCGACTTTCCTATTCAAAATATTCCATTTGGTGTTTTCTTGACTAAAGATGATGTCATCACAATTGGAACACGAATTGGAGATTACGCAATCGATTTAGGTGCTTTGCAACAACTAAATTATTTTGAAGGTATAGAATTAACTGACGATATGTTCATGCAAGACACGCTGAACGATTTTATTTCTGACGGAAAAAAAACATGGCGCTTGGTTAGAAATCGCATTGGAGATATTTTTGACAACAACAATCCTAAACTTAGAGATAACCCGGAACACAGAGATATTGTAATTTTCAAAATGGAAGAAGTAGAAATGCAACTACCCGTTTTGATTGGTGATTATACTGATTTTTATTCCAGTAAAGAACACGCAACCAATGTTGGTAAAATGTTCCGTGATCCCGAAAATGCTCTTTTACCAAACTGGCTTCACATTCCTGTTGGCTATCATGGTAGAAGTTCTACGATTATACCTTCTGGAATTCCTATTCATCGACCAATGGGACAAACGTTGCCTAATGGAGAAACAACACCCGTTTTTGGTCCGTCACGTTCGGTTGATTTTGAATTAGAAACTGCTTTTATTACTACAGATGCTAACATTATGGGAGAAAACATTCCTATCAATGAAGCAGAAGATTATATATTCGGAATGGTTTTATTGAACGATTGGAGCGCAAGAGACATTCAAAAATGGGAATATGTTCCGCTTGGACCATTTTTAGCCAAAAACTTTGCGTCGTCAATTTCTCCTTGGATAGTAACTATGGATGCTTTGGAACCGTTTAGAGCAAAAGGTCCAGTTCAAGAACCGACACCACTTCCCTATTTGCAACAAAAAGGAAAGAATGCTTTTGACATTAATTTGGAAGTTTATCTTGAACCTGAAAATGTAGAACAAACATTACTCTCTAAATCGAATTTTAAATATATGTATTGGTCGATGGCGCAACAATTAGCGCATCACACTTCAAACGGTTGTCGTGTAAATTCGGGTGACATGATGGGTTCTGGAACGATTTCTGGTCCAACGCAAGACAGTTTTGGCTCTATGCTTGAATTAACTTGGGGTGGAAAAAATCCAATCAAAATGAATGATGGTTCAGAACGTAAATTCATCAATGACAACGATACAGTAATTATGAAAGGATATTGCCAAAACAGTTCTGTGAGAATTGGTTTCGGCGAAGTTTCTACTAAATTATTACCGCCTTTTGTTAGAAAATAGTATTTAATATTAGATAAAACGACACAAACAAACTAAATTATAATTAACGAATGAAAAATACCGCTTTAACGCATATTCACGAAAGTTTAGGAGCAAAAATGGTTCCGTTTGCAGGATACAATATGCCAGTCCAATATGAAGGAGTAAATGCTGAACACGAAATTGTTCGCACTGGTGTTGGAGTTTTTGATGTTTCACACATGGGCGAATTTTTGCTAACTGGCGAAAATGCCTTGGCTTTGATACAAAAAGTAACTTCAAACGATGCTTCTACTTTAGAAATTGGAAAAGCACAATATTCTTGTTTGCCTAATAAAGATGGTGGAATTGTTGACGATTTGATTGTTTACAAAATGAAAGAAAACCAATATTTATTAGTTGTTAACGCTTCTAATATTGAAAAAGATTGGAACTGGATTTCTTCTTTCAATGACTTAGGAGTTGAAATGAAAGACCTTTCAGATGATTATTCATTACTTGCAATTCAAGGTCCGAAAGCGGTTGAAGCTATGCAATCGTTGACTTCTATAAATTTATCTGAAATAAAATATTACCATTTTGAAGTAGGCAACTTTGCTGGAATTGAAGATGTAATTATTTCTGCTACAGGTTATACAGGTTCGGGTGGATTTGAAATTTATTGTAAAAATGAGAATGTTGAACAAGTTTGGAACCAAGTTTTCGAAGCTGGAAAATCATTTGGAATTAAACCTGTTGGATTAGCCGCTAGAGATACATTGCGTCTTGAAATGGGATTTTGTTTGTATGGAAACGACATCAACGATACGACTTCTCCACTGGAAGCTGGATTGGGTTGGATTACTAAATTTACCAAAGAATTTACAAACTCTGAAAATCTGAAAGCACAGAAAGAAGCTGGCGTTACAAGAAAATTAGTTGGTTTTGAAATGGTTGAAAGAGGAATTCCTCGTCACGACTATGAAATTGTGGATGCTGATGGAAACAACATCGGGATTGTAACTTCAGGAACACAAGCGCCAAGTTTAGGAAAAGCAATCGGAATGGGTTATGTAAAAACTGAATTTTCAACTGCCGATAGTGAAATTTTCATCCTAATTAGAGATAAAAAAATTGCTGCTAAAGTGGCGAAAATGCCTTTTTATAAAAAATAGATTTTATAAATCAATCGCAAAACCTACTTTTGCACACTGAAAAATAAAGATTAAGAATTAGAGAGAAATGGGAAGAGCATTCGAATTTAGAAAAGCACGTAAAATGAAACGTTGGTCA
>DAOLYL010000111.1:0-7735 GCA_035425765.1 Flavobacterium sp.
TAAAAAAAAATTATATTTGAACCTTAAATAAAAATTGTCATGAGCAAAATAAAAATCTTAGCTGGAATTTTTCTGTTTTTAACGTCATTTACATTCACATCATGTGATAACGAACCCATTGACCCAAATATTGATTTGGATGATTTCAATAATGGGCAGAATAATGGAACAGCAGTTTTAAAAGCTGATTTTAGTGGAAGTACATGGACAGCTACAGCAGTACAAGCTGTTTTTTCTGGAAATTTATTAACGCTTTCAGGGATAAAAGCAAATGGTGAAGGATTTGGATTTATTGTTGCAGCTAATACTACAGGAACTTATCCTGCTAACACAAATTTATTAACCTTTACTCCAGTAGATTCAGAATTTGGATATTGGTCAACAAATATAAATAATCCTAATGAGGATACGGGTTCAATAACTATAACTTCTATCAATACAGCTAATAAAACAATATCAGGAAGCTTTAATTTTAAAGGATATTGGTCTGATACTGATAATACTTCAATTATTCCAGTTCAATTTACAAATGGTGTTTTTCAAAATGTTCCCTACATCACTCAAGAAGAAACAGGCGATACTTTTGCTGCCAAAGTTAACAATACTGATTTTTTAGATGTCAATATTCTAACTATTACAACTGACATTAATGGTCAAGAATTTATTAGTGTTGGAGCACAAGACACAGACTTGAATTCTATAACTGTTTCAGTAAAAAGTGATTTAGCAGTTGGAAATTATAACATTACTGGAAATACAACTACTGATGTTGTTCAAGCCATATATGATTTTGATGATGAGAATTATGTTGCTACTTCTGGGAATGTAAATATTACCACAAAAACGGCAACTCGAATCAAAGGAACATTTAGTTTTGTTTCAGGTACATTCAATGTTACTCAAGGTTCATTTGATGTAGAATATTAATAAAAAGAAATTTTTTTATATAAATCCGTCATTTTGGCGGATTTTTTTATGGCACAATACTTGACTTACAGTTGTGCTAATCGATAATACTAGTTTGTATATCGATTTTATGCAATTTCAAATGTCATACATCGATTTTAATTTATTTCTAAATAAAGATGTCCTACATTTGTTAAGCATTACATAGTTTTAATGTCATTTTGACTTATATACATCCCAAACATGTCAAACCATTCAATTTTATCTTTCGACAATTTAATGTTGCAAGAATTCGATACAGAAGCCGAGTTAATTCCACTTTTAACACCAGAAGATGAAGAGGAAATGAATAACGAAGAATTACCTGCTTCGTTACCAATTTTACCTTTACGTAATACAGTTTTATTTCCAGGAGTTGTAATTCCAATCTCTGCAGGAAGAGATAAATCCATAAAATTAATTAATGAAGCCAATGCTGGAAACAAAATCATTGGTGTAGTAGCTCAAAAAAATGAAGCCGACGAAGATCCAACTAAAAATGATATTCATCCTATTGGAACTGTCGCCAAAATTTTAAGAGTATTAAAAATGCCAGACGGAAACATTACCGTTATACTTCAAGGTAAAAAACGTTTTGCTATTGATGCAGTAACTTCTGAAAAGCCCTATCTAAAAGCTTTGGTAAAAGAAGTTGATGAAAAACGTCCTGGCGCACACGATACTGAATTTACAGCTATTGTTGACTCCATTAGAGAATTGGCCATTCAAATTATAAAAGAAAGCCCAAACATTCCAACCGAAGCTACTTTTGCAATAAAAAATATTGAAAGTCAGTCGTTTCTAATCAATTTTGTTTCTTCAAATATGAACCTTACGGTAAAAGAAAAACAAGATTTATTATCGATTAATATTCTCAAGGAAAGAGCTTTAGAAACGCTTCGTTACATGAATGTAGAGTTGCAAAAACTAGAACTCAAAAACGATATTCAATCTAAAGTTCGATTTGATTTAGACCAGCAACAACGCGAATATTTTTTGCATCAGCAAATGAAAACCATTCAAGAAGAATTGGGTGGCGTTTCCTATGAGCAAGAAATTGAAGAAATGCGTGTAAAAGCTAAAACCAAAACTTGGGATGATAAAACGGCGAAACATTTTGAGAAAGAAATTTCTAAAATGCAACGAATGAATCCGCAAGCTCCAGATTTTGGCATTCAACGTAATTATTTAGAATTATTTCTAGAATTGCCTTGGAATCATTTTTCAAAAGATAATTTTGATTTAAAACGAGCACAAAAAGTTATTGACAAAGACCATTTTGGTTTAGAAGATGTAAAAAAACGAATCATTGAACATTTGGCAGTTTTAAAATTGCGAAATGACATGAAATCGCCAATTATTTGTTTAACTGGTCCACCAGGAGTTGGAAAAACATCTATTGGGAAATCAATTGCGGAAGCTTTGGGAAGAGAATATGTTCGAATTTCACTAGGTGGTTTGCGTGATGAAGCTGAAATTCGCGGTCACAGAAAAACCTACATTGGCGCAATGCCAGGAAGAATTATCCAAAGTTTGAAAAAAGCAGGAACTTCCAATCCAGTTTTTGTTTTAGACGAAATAGATAAATTATCCAATTCACATCAAGGTGATCCATCATCAGCATTACTCGAAGTACTTGATCCAGAACAAAACAGTGAGTTTTATGATAATTTCCTAGAAATGGGTTATGATTTATCTAAAGTCATGTTTATTGCTACTTCAAATAATATGGCAACCATTCAACCAGCGTTGAAAGACAGAATGGAAGTGATTAAAATGTCGGGTTATACCATTGAAGAAAAAACGGAAATTGCACGTCAACACCTTTTACCAAAACAATTGAAAGAACATGGTTTAACCACTAAAGATTTACTCATTGGGAAGAAACAATTAGAAAAAATCGTTGAAGGTTATACTCGTGAGTCTGGTGTGAGAAGTTTAGAGCAAAAAATTGCACAAGTCATCCGAAATGCTGCAAAATCAGTAGCAATGGAAGAAGAATATAACAAAAAAGTTACTGATGAAGATATTGTGAAAATTCTTGGTGCTCCAAAATTAGAACGTGACAAATCAGAAAGTAACGATGTTGCTGGAGTTGTAACAGGTTTGGCTTGGACATCAGTTGGTGGAGATATTTTGTTTATAGAATCGTTGATTTCTGCTGGAAAAGGAAATTTAACTTTGACCGGAAATCTTGGAACGGTTATGAAAGAATCGGCAACAATTGCTTTAGAATATATCAAAGCCAATGCTGAGCTTTTTGGATTAGAAGCAGAAATGATTTCAAAATACAATATTCACCTTCACGTTCCTGAAGGCGCAACGCCAAAAGACGGACCAAGTGCAGGAATTGCGATGTTGACTTCCTTAATTTCATTACTGACACAAAGAAAAGTAAAGAAAAGCATTGCAATGACAGGAGAAATAACACTTCGCGGGAAAGTACTTCCTGTAGGTGGAATTAAAGAGAAAATCTTAGCCGCCAAAAGAGCTAACATCAAAGAAATTATTCTTTGCCACGAAAATAAAAGTGATATTGAAGAAATCAATCCTAAATATATTGAAGGTCTAACATTTCACTACGTAAAAGAAATGAGTGAAGTTGTTGATTATGCTGTGACCAATCAAAAGGTTAAAAATGCAAAAAATCTATAATTTCATTTGATACGTTTTAATAAAAGGCATAAGTAAAATACGACTTATGCCTTTTTATTTTCACTTTGGCTATACGATTTAAAATAATATCTTCGCATTTTCGTTATAGTATTTAAATTGCTATTAATTTTTTATGGTTAAAAAAATTGCTTGTATCGTTTTTTGTTTTGCTAATTTGACAGTTTTCAGTCAGATAGGCGGAAAATCGGTATATCAATTTTTAAATCTAGTAACTTCACCACGACAAGCAGCTTTGGGCGGAAAAACCATTACTATTTATGATAATGATGTCAACCAAGCTCATTTTAATCCAGCAACCATTAATGCTGAAATGGATAATCAGTTGTCATTAAATTATGGAAGTTATTTTGGCGAAGTTACCTATGGAACAGCAGCTTATGCTTATACTTATGATAGACATTTGCAAACATTTCATGCAGGTGTAAATTATGTAAACTATGGAAGTTTTGATGGTTATGACGAAAATGGACAAGAAACTACTAGTTTTACAGGAAGCGAAATGGCGCTTTCGTTTGGTTATGCTTATAATATTCCTTTCTCAAGTTTTTATATTGGAGCAAATGCAAAATTGATTTCTTCTACTTTAGAAAGTTACAATTCATTTGGCGCAGCCGTTGATATTGGCGGATTATTTATTGATGAACGAAACGATGTCAATTGGGCTTTGGTCATTAGAAACATTGGAACACAAATTACTCCTTATGCAGAAACACGAGAAAAATTACCGCTAGAAGTGATGGTTGGTGTTTCACAATTGATGGAAAATGTACCGATTCGTTGGCATTTAACATTAGAAAATATGCAACAATGGAACATTGCTTTTTCCAATCCAAATCGTGCTGAAGGTTCACTAGATGGTGGTTCAACTCCAGAGAAAGTTTCGGTTTTTAATAATGCATTACGACATGTAGTTGTTGGAGCCGAATTATTTCCTGATAAAGGATTTAATATTCGATTGGGATATAATTTTCGTAGAGCCGAAGAATTACGTATTTTAGAGCAACGAAATTTTTCTGGAATTTCAGTTGGTTTTGGTTTGAAAATCAGAAAGTTAAAATTTAACTATTCGTATTCCAGATATACATTAGCAGCAAATACAAGTCTATTCGGATTGACAATAGATTTTTCAGATAACAGTTATTAAAATATAGTTTTTGAAACCGAAAAGGTTCACGAACACCAAAAAAAAATAATAGAAAATATTGTGAGTAAAAAAATTACCATTGCCATTGATGGATTTTCTTCTACAGGGAAAAGTACTTTGGCTAAACAATTAGCAAAAGAATTAGGATATGTTTATGTCGATACTGGAGCAATGTATCGTGCTGTAACATATTTTGCAATGCAAAATGGTTATATTTCAAGTGATTTTTTTGATAAAGAAACTTTAGTTAATGGCTTATCTGCTATAAAATTACATTTTGAGTTCAATGCTGAACTTGGATTTGCTGAAATGTTTTTGAATAATGAAAATGTAGAACTTCCTATTCGAACACTTGAAGTTTCCAACTTTGTGAGCAAAATTGCTGAGGTTTCAGAAGTTCGTGCCAAATTAGTGGAGCAACAGCAATCTATGGGCAAAAATAAAGGTATCGTTATGGATGGTCGCGATATTGGAACTGTTGTTTTTCCAGATGCAGAACTTAAAATCTTTATGACCGCAAGCCCAGAAACTCGTGCGCAAAGACGTTTTGATGAATTAGTAAGCAAAGGACAAACGGTAACTTTTGAACAAGTACTTCACAACGTTCAAGAACGCGATTATATTGATACACATCGTGCCGATTCTCCATTGGTTATTGCCGATGATGCCATAGAAATAGATAATTCTTATCTTTCAAAAGAAGAACAATTTGCTGCAGTTTTAGAATTAATCGAAGAAGTGATTAATCAATAATTGTTATCCGCAAACTTGTCATTTTAACGAAAGAGAAATCTCATTATAAAAATTCAATCATTTTATGTGATTTATCCTTTGTTAAAATGACAAAATCTTTATAAATCATTTGCAATTCTCATTTTTAATAGTAGATTTACGAGCTATTTTCTAACGAAATCTAAAACTATTTTTATGAGTATAAAGAGCAGATTAACTGTTATGAGTTTTCTCCAATTCTTTGTTTGGGGTGCATGGTTGATAACTATTGGAACTTATTGTATTAATGCCAAAGGCTGGACTTTTTCAGAGTTTGGATCTATTTTTTCAACGTTAGCTATTTCTTCTATTTTCATGCCAGCACTTACTGGTATTATTGCAGATAAATACATAAATGCAGAAAAGCTTTATGGTGCACTACACATTTTGTATGGACTTGTTTTATTATATGTTCCTTCTGTCGATGATCCAAACATGTTATTTTATGTTATTTTATCGGCAATGATTTTTTATATGCCAACAATTTCTTTATCTAATTCTATAGCATATAATGTATTAAAAAATAATAATTTTGATGTTCTTAAAACATTTCCTCCTATAAGGGTTTGGGGAACAATAGGTTTTATTATGGCTATGTGGACGACAAATTTATCTGGAAGTAAGGACAATGCAAATCAGTTCTATATTGCTTCGGTTTTTGCAATAATTCTTGGAATTTATTCATTTAGTTTGCCAAAATGTCCGCCACAAAAATTAATAGCAAAGGATGCAACTTTAATCCAAAAGTTAGGATTGGATGCATTCAAATTGTTTGGAACTTATAAGATGGCTTTGTTTTTTATTTTTTCAATGTTTTTAGGCGCAGCATTGCAGCTTACAAATATGTATGGAGATTCATTTCTTTCTAATTTTGAAAATATTCCCGAATATGCTGATTCATTAGGGGTAAAATATTCTACTGTAATATTGTCTATTTCTCAAATTTCGGAGACATTGTTTATTTTGGCTATTCCTTTTTTCTTAAAACGATTTGGAATTAAACAAGTAATGTTAATCTCGATGTTTGCGTGGGTTTTAAGATTTGGTTTGTTTGCTTATGGCAATCCGTCAGATGGATTATGGATGATTATTATGTCATGTATTGTTTATGGAATGGCATTTGATTTCTTTAATATTTCGGGTTCTTTATTTATTGAAACTACTACAGATTCAAAAATACGTTCTTCCGCTCAAGGATTGTTTATGATGATGACAAATGGCTTTGGTGCTTATATTGGAAGTAAATTGAGTGGAATTATTATTGATAAATATTTCGTTATTAATGGAGTAATGAATTGGCAAGATATTTGGCTTTCATTTGCAGCTTACTCTTTAATTATCGCTATTGCTTTTGCAATTTTGTTTAAGCACAAGCATAATCCTAATGATGTGGCGAATGTAAGTCATTAAAGGACTGAAAATATATTTTAACCCTGTCAGAGTTTCAAACTCTGACAGGGTTTTTTGCTTCCAAGAAATCAACTTGATTACAATTTAGCCCTGATTGCAGTGGAAATCAACTTTGTCAATCCCGAAATTTCGGGATTGACAAAGTTATTGTAACGAAAAGCAGGAAAAAGGTAGCCAAGAAATCACCAAACCAATCGCTTCAAATAAAGAAAATCTATTTTCTGTATTCTATGCTATTTTTTCTTTTATCATTATTTGTAGATTTATAAAAAAGTAGTACTTTTGCAGTCCAAAATGCAGAGTAGAGTTTCGTTTGGAAATCAATTATTTATATAAACACTTTTGTTTTTCTATCGCATAAAGAAACTCACGAAAAACAAAATACAAATTTTTTATCAGCATGTCTGAATTAAACAAAGAACAACAAGCGTTTTTAAACGAATTTAACTGGCACAATTACGCAGAAGGAATTGATGCAGTAGACCAAAAAAACTTGCAAGAGTTTGAAGATTTAGTTACTAAAACTTTTATCTCTACAGATCAAGAAGAAGTAGTTGAAGGTGTTGTAGTTAGAATCACTGAAAGAGACGCAATTGTTGACATTAACGCAAAATCGGAAGGTGTAATTTCACTTAACGAATTTCGTTACAATCCAAGCTTAAAAGTTGGAGACAAAGTAGAAGTATTAATTGACATCCGTGAGGATAAAACAGGTCAATTAGTATTATCTCACAGAAAAGCAAGAACTATCAAATCATGGGATAGAGTTATTTCTGCTAACGAAACAGG
>DAOLYL010000112.1:0-7716 GCA_035425765.1 Flavobacterium sp.
CGTTGATGACGTTTAGGTTCGCACTGAAAACGTTTTGCTTCGCGTTGATGATGTTTTGCTTCGCTTTGATGTTATTTGGAATTTCTTGGCTAGACTACCCCAAAACTTTTTATTGATTAAGTTCGCAAAAAAAGGAGCTAATAAAGCTCCTTTTTTTAAATAGATTATAAAAAAATCTTATTTCATTTCGACATACATTTCACTACGCAACGGTTGAAGTGCTTTACTATCTGTTAAATCTCGTTGCTTTACTTCTGTAGGTTGATTTGTCATTCTGCCACTGCCAGTAATTAAAGTAATGGCTTTATTAAGTAGCTTTTCATCGCCATCTCCAAGAACTCCTAGCATTTCCATGTCTTCGAAAAGTTCATGGTCAGGAGTAATGCCTGCGGTATAATCGCCGACACCATTTTTGTTTACTATTTTCAACACTATTGGTTGCATGGCATATTTATGGCTTTTATTTACATCTGTTTTAGCAAAAGTAGGAGAGTCGTAAAGTGTAATAGAACCTACATTTTTTCCTGCCGTAACATCTCCAATTTGAACAACTTGAATGTAAGGTTTTAAACAATTAATAACTAACTCAGTGGCAGAGGCAGAACTCTTGGAGGTAAGCACATAGACTTTTGTTAAATTCAAACCATTCAAACCGCTAACAAATTTGTTTTCCAATCTAGTAGGATTGTTGGCTAAGAAATAAGCTTGGGCTTTGCTGTTCCATTGTTCTCTTGCAAACAATTGACCATCAAATTGTCCTGTAATCATGCTTGCTAGTTTAGTTGCTGAGGTTACTGCGCCACCAGAGTTGTATCTTAAATCTAAAACCAAATCAGTAACGCCTTGAGCGCTAAAGTTTCCAAAAACAGTGTTTAGTTGGTTATCGTAAGCCGAAAAGAAACCGTTATACATTAAATAACCAATTTTTTTATCGCCTTCAGTTAGTACACTATTCACTAAAATAGGATTTTCTGCTAAAACAGTCTTTGTTAAAGCAACTGATTGTCCATTAGGAGTAATTGCACCACCGTTATAATCGGCTAGATTGAGTGTGTAACTATCAGTAGAAATCAAATCCAGATAGTTATCAACATTTAAAGATGTTCCGTTGATGGCATAAAACAAATCTCCACGCTGGATGTCTTTACTAGCAGCATCAGAACCTGGAATAATATATCGTACCCAGCCATAAACTTCGGTTGTGCTACCTGGTTTTCTTCTGATAGCAAAATCAACACCATTGTTTTTGGTATTTCCCGTTAAGACTCCTTCTAAAACAGAATAATCACTAAAGATAACACTATATTTATCAACGGTTGCTCGCTCATATAATAAACTAGTGAATAATGTTGAGGGTGAAGTAAACTCTTTTAGAAAGGTGTTTAATTCGTTTTGAGTTGCAAATCGGTCGTCAGCCAAATTATCAATTTGTTCTTGCCAGAGATAATAAAGGTTCATTCCTTTCCAAACAAAGTCTTTACTCTGCAGACTAGATGGAATTAAGTTGTCATCATTGTCTTCACATCCTAACGGAAGGAAAACAACGAAACCAAGTAATAAATAAAATACAATCTTTTTCATAGCGTGTTTCTTTTTATAAACGTAAATTTAGCAAGTTTAGTTTAGAAAAAAATATTTTTTTGTAACAAAACAAATCATGGCTCGTCTTGACTATATAACCCAACCAATATAATGAACCAAAAAGAGTTTATGCAAGTTGTAAATCCGTTTAAGGATAAAGTCTTCCGAATGGCTAAACGGTTACTCGTTAGCACGGAAGAAGCTGAAGATGCAACACAAGAAGTAATGGTTAAGTTATGGAAAAAGAACGAAAGTTTAGACGAATATAAAAGTGTTGAAGCCATGGCGATGACAATGACAAAAAATTATTGTCTAGACCAATTAAAATCAAAAAGAGCCAGTAATCTAACTATAGTTCATAACAATTTCACCGATAGGGAAGCAGGTTTACAACAAAAAATAGAAGATAGTGACACATGGAACTGGGTAGAAAAAATAATAAACGATCTACCTGAACAACAAAAGCTAATTATTCAAATGCGTGACATTGAAGAAATGGAATTTGAAGAAATAAGCAAAGTGTTAGAGATGAACGAACAAGCAATTAGAACAGCATTATCGAGAGCAAGAAAAGTGATAAGAGAAAAAATGACAAAAACACACCATTATGGCATTGGATAAAATAGAAAATTTAATAGAAAAATACTTTGAAGGAGAAACAAGTAGTGCCGAAGAAAAAGAATTGAAAGATTATTTTTCCTCATCAGATGTTGCGCAGCATTTGGAACATTATCAACCAATATTTGGTTATTTCTCTCAAGCAAAACAAGAAGAGTTTACGGCAGCAATACCATTACAATCTAAAAAACAAACTAAAGTAGTTTGGTTATCTGTTGCAGCATCATTAGTTGTTATGCTTGGTGTTGGAGTGTTTGCATACCAAAATACAAGTGAACCAAAGCATCAGGATTTAGCAGTTATTGAAGATCCAGAAATAGCGTTTAGAGAAACCCAAAAAGCGTTGGCACTTATATCAAAACATGTAAATACTGGCATAGAAAGTGTTAACTATTTAAGTGAATATGAACAATCAAAAAACAAAATTTTTAAATAAAAAGAAATCATGAGAAAATTAATTTTAATCGTAGCATTAGTATTTATTAGTAATACCATTTTTGCACAACAAACCGTTTTTGACAAATTTGAAGACCAAGAAAAAGTTACAGCAGTAGTTGTGAACAAAAAAATGTTTTCACTTTTGAGCAAAATGAAAGTAGAAGATAAAGAAACACAACAATATGTAAATCTTATCAAGAAATTAGACAACCTAAGAGTTTTTGTAACCGATAGTGATTTAAAAGCTACCGAAATGAAAGCTACTGCAGATAAATATTTAAAAACTGCTTCTTTGGAAGAATTAATGAAAATTAATGAAAAAGGGAAAAGTGTAAAAATTTATGTAAAATCAGGAGCAACAGATTCTCAAATAAAAGAATTGTTAATGTTTATTGACGGAACAGGAAAAGAGGAAACCGTATTGATGTCTTTAACAGGAAACTTTGATTTAGATGAACTTTCAGTTTTGACAGAAAAAATGAAATTGCCTGGTGGCGATGATTTGAAAAAAGCATCTAAATCTAAAAAATAATCATGAAACTGTCTTTCCTACTAGCATTACTTGCGGCCGCAATATTGACAAGCTGTAATTCTGAACCAAGTTTGCAACGTTATTTCGTTGACAATTCTGAAAAGAAAGAGTTTATTTCGCTTGATGTTTCGCCAAGTATTTTAAATGTCAATAAAACAAAGTTGACTGCTGAGCAAAAAACAGCTTTAGAATCATTTGACAAAATGAATATTCTTGCCTTTAAATTGGATAAAAACAATACGGCTCAATATGAACAAGAGCGCGAAAAACTTTCTAAAATTCTAAAGGATGAAACGTATCAGGAATTAATGAAAGTAGGTTCAGGCAAAGATGCTGCTTCCATAAGTTTTGTTGGTGATGAAGACCATATTGATGAATTTATAATCTATGCAAATAAAAAAGAAAATGGATTTGCAGTAGTTAGAATTCTTGGTGATGATATGAATCCGAATAATATTTTAACGATGCTTTCTGTTTTGAAAGACGCAAATATAGATATGGAACAATTGAAACCACTAGAAGGTCTAATGAAATAAATTATAATTGGTTAGTTAGTAAAAAAAGTCCCGATCTCGTTTTTTGGAACGAGACGGGATTTTTTTTATTTTTTAAAGTATTTAAATGGAACGAAAAGCATTCCAAAACATTCGCCATGTTCTTTGCCAATGTGTTTGTGGTGCATTTTATGCGCTCTTCTAACACCTTTTGCATAAAAATTATTTGCATTTCTAAACATTTTAAATCGTTGGTGAATGAAGATGTCATGAACTATAAAATAGGCAATTCCGTAGGCAAAAATTCCTAATCCAATAGCTAAACCAATAGCTAAAATATCGTATTGCCAAAGCAAAAAGAAACCTATACTAACAATGGCATAGAAAATAAAAAAGGCATCATTACGTTCGAACCACGAATCATGGTCTTTTTTGTGATGATCAGCATGTAAACTCCAAAGAAAACCGTGCATAATGTATTTGTGACTAAACCAAGCCATAAATTCCATGATGCAAAAAGTAATCACAAATGCTAAAATATGTATCCACATAACTATATTAAATTTAAACGATAATTAACATAACATTTTGCTAGAAGCCCAAATTTTTGATAATCAGAAACTCGAATTCTAGTATTTTTTATTTCCAAAGAAGGTGTTTTCTTCAATTTAGAAAGTAGTTTTTTGTAATAAACATAAGCTGTATAAACGCCAAACTTAGCTTCGATAGGAAGTTTTAGAATACCTTCAAAACCTGCTTGAAAATCAGCTTCAATTTCCTTGATAATTTCATTTTTTGAATGTTCATCTAACTTTGATAAATCCGTATTTGGAAAATATGTACGATTTAAATCTTCAAAATCTGCTTTTAAATCGCGAAGGAAATTTACTTTTTGGAACGCTGAACCCAATCGCATAGCTGAATGTTCTAGTTCTTTAAATTTTGTATCATCTCCATTGACAAAAACTTTTAAACACATCAATCCAACCACATCAGCTGAGCCATAGATGTATTCGTTATATTCTTCTGAGGTTTTGTAAACTGTTTTATGTAAATCTAATTTCATACTGTTCATGAAAGCATCAATCATTTCTTTTGGAATAGAATAATTGTGAACCGTATGCTGAAATGAGTTTAGAATGGGATTTAAACTTATTTTGTTGTTCAAAGCATTTTCTAAATCTTTTTCAAAAAGCGCAAAAAGTTCTTCTTTGTTATACTCATGAAAAGTATCTACGATTTCATCGGCAAACCGAACAAAACCATAAATATTATAAATGTCTTGCCTTATTTTTGGAGCAAGCATTTTTACGGCAGCCGAAAAAGAAGTACTATAGGATTTAGTTACGTTTTTACTGCAATCAAATGATACAGTGTCAAAAATGGATTTCATAGCAAATGATTTTTAACTGTTTTTTTGAATAAGCTCTGATACTAGTTTTCCAGAAATTAATGCTGGCGGAACTCCAGGACCAGGAACTGTTAATTGTCCAGTAAAATATAGGTTTTTAACTTTTTTACTTTTCAATTTTGGTCTTAAAAAAGCGGTTTGCAATAGCGTGTTAGCCAAGCCATAGGCATTCCCTTTATACGAATTATATTCTTTGATGAAATCATTTACACAAAACGATTCTTTAAAGATAATAGAATTTTTAACTTCTTGCTGTGTTAAATTTTCAAAGCGAGTGATTATTTTTTCGAAATACTTATTTCTAAGTTCATCTGTATCTTCTAGACCAGGAGCAAGTGGAATTAAAAAAATACCGGCTTCTTTTCCTTCAGGAGCTGAATTTTTGTCTGTTTTTGATGGAAAGCTTGCATAAAAAAGTGGTTCGTCAGGCCATTTTGGATTATCGTAAATTGCTTCTGCATGAACATCAAAATCTACATCAAAAAACAATGAATGGTGTTCTACATTCTCAATTTTCTTGTCAAATCCAACATAAAATAGGAGTGAAGAAGGTGCAAAAGTTCTATTATTCCAATATTTTTCAGAATAAGCACGATGCTTTTCATTTAGTAAACTTTCAGTATGATGATAATCTGCTCCGCTGAGAATAATGTCAGATTCTATTTTTTTTCCATTAATGATTAAAGCTTTTGCAGTTCCGTTTACAACTTCGATTTTTTCGATATTTGAATTTGTATTAATTTTTACGCCAAGTTCGATTGCTAATTTTTCCATTGCTAGAATGACGCTATACATACCGTTTTTTGGATGCCAAGTTCCGAGACCAAAGTCTGCAAAATTCATAAAACTATAAAAAGAAGGCGTATCTGATGGTTTGGCTCCAAGAAATAAAACTGGAAATTCTAGAATTTGGATTAGCTTTTTATTTCTGAATTTTCTTCGAATGTCTTTCGAGATATTACCAAAAAACTGGTTGACTTTTTTTGCAGTTTCAATTGTTACAAGTTCAAATGGAGAAACTCCTGGACGATATACTAAATCTTTTATTGCAATATCGTAGTTGCTTTGAGCTTCTTTGATGAAATCTTCTAATTGTTTGCCACTTCCACTTTCAATTTGTTCAAATGTTTTTACTATTTCGGTTAAATTATCAGCGATTGTAACAAAGTCTTTTATACCAAAATAGACTTGATAAGCTGGTGATAATTTTATTAGTTCATAATAGTCGGATGGTTTTTTGTTGAAATCAGCAAAGAAGCGTTCAAATACATCAGGCATCCAATACCAAGTTGGACCAATATCAAAAGTGAAACCTTCTTTTTTTAACTGTCTTGCTCTACCACCAATTGTTGTGTTTTTTTCATAAATAGTCACTTCATTTCCAGCTTTAGCTAAATAACATGCTGCAGCTAACGATGAAAATCCTGAACCAATTATATTAATTTTTTTTGTCATTTTAAATGATGGATGATTATAAATCGTGAGTTAAATCAATTATTGAATTGTAGATATTAAATTTATCAGAAAGTAGCTTACTGTCTATGTTTTCGGTCATTCTACCAATAAACCAAAATTTTGAATTGTCATTCTCAAATTCTGTTTTGATTTGTTTTATATAATTGTTTACTTCATCTTTTGTTGGTTCTACAGTCATATAACAAACAAATGTGATGCTGTCAAAAAGTTTATTTACATCTTTTATACAATCTAAAGGAACACTTTCACCGAGATATATGGTTTTGTAACCACTTAATAAAATTTCGTAATTTAGATACATTAACCCCAATTCATGAATTTCATTACTTGGTAAGTATAAAATAAATACTCTATCATCATTAATAGGTGCTTGTGTTTGCAATTTCTCCGTATTAATTAGTAATTTTTGTTTGATTAGATAACTAATAAAATGCTCGTGAGCAGGAGATATTGTGTTTGTTTGCCATAGTGTTCCAATTTCCTGTATTAGTGGTATGAAAACTTCAAAGAAAACTTCGCGAAATGACTTTTCAGATAAAAGTTTGTCATAAGTATTAAAAAATAGTGCTTGATCAAAATTCATCATTGCCATTTTAAAAGAACTTATAGCATGACTTTTTGCACTTTTAATAGTTACAATTTCATTAACAAGCTCTGGGATTCTATCTTTAGGGAACTTGGAGATTTTTGAAATCTTGTAACCATGATTGTGAAGCAAGGTAATGTTTAAGAGCTTTTGTAGATTGATTAAATCATACATTCGAATATTTGTTTCTGTTCGCATTGGTTCTAAAACACTATACCTTTTTTCCCAAATTCGAATAGTATGAGCTTTAATTCCTGAAAGGTTTTCAAGATCTTTTATACTGAAAATATTCTTTACGTTGTTCATCTTTTTTTTATAAAAGTTAAACAAAAGTAATAAAAAATAATGATTTATAGATGTTTATTAAAATAAAAAAAAGGTAAATTCAAAAGAACTTACCTTTTTTGTGACCACGATCAGATTCGAACTGACACGTCTTGCAACACTACCCCCTCAAGATAGCGAGTCTACCAATTTCTCCACGTGGCCATAAACAAAAAAAGCCAAACAATATCTTGTTCGACTTTTTGTGACCCGACTGGGGCTCGAACCCAGGACCCCATCATTAAAAGTGATGTGC
>DAOLYL010000113.1:0-1942 GCA_035425765.1 Flavobacterium sp.
AAAAAGGATTTCCACTACTATCGGGGCTAAAACCAGCAGTAAAAACACAAAACTACATTATTTATGACAAATACCGAACAAATAAAAGGTATTGTAGAACGCCTTGGTGCGTTGAGGAGGTATCTTTGACATTGATGCCAAGCTTATAGAAATTACAAACGAAGAAGAAAAAACCTTTGCACCCGACTTTTGGAATAAAGCCAAAGAAGCCGAAATCATTGTAAAAAACCTTCGTTCGAAGAAAAAATGGGTTGAAGATTTTGAAAAAGGCGAAAGCATGACAGAAGAACTTCAAATAACCTATGAATTCTTCAAAGAAGGCGATGCAACCGAAGAAGAACTCGATACTCAGTTTGAACTAACCAATGCTCATATTGAAAATCTGGAATTCAAAAACATGCTTTCTGACGAAGGAGACAGTTTGAGTGCTGTAATTCAAATCACCGCTGGAGCTGGCGGAACAGAAAGCTGTGATTGGGCTTCCATGTTAATGCGGATGTACTTAATGTGGGCAGAACGACAAGGTTATAAAATCAAAGAACTTAACTTTCAAGAAGGCGATGTTGCAGGAATAAAAACCGTTACCTTAGAAATTGAAGGCGATTATGCTTTTGGTTATTTGAAAGGTGAAAATGGTGTGCATCGATTGGTTCGTATTTCACCATTTGATAGCAATGCCAAGCGTCATACTTCGTTTGCTTCCGTTTATGTTTATCCATTGGTTGATGATACAATTGAAATAGAAATCAATCCAGCCGACATTGAAATCATCACATCACGTTCAAGCGGAGCAGGTGGACAAAACGTAAACAAAGTAGAAACCAAAGTACAACTGTTTCATAAACCCACGGGAATTCAAATTCAATGTTCTGAAACACGTTCACAGCAAGACAATCGCCAACGCGCTATGCAAATGTTGAAATCACAGTTGTATGAAATTGAGCTGAAAAAGCAACAAGCACAACGAAGCGACATTGAAGCTGGAAAAATGAAAATCGAATGGGGTTCACAAATCCGTAACTATGTTATGCATCCGTATAAATTAGTAAAAGATGTCCGTTCAAGCTATGAAACCAGCGATGTTGAAGGTGTTATGAACGGTGAAATAGATGAGTTTTTAAAAGCTTATCTGATGATGATGGGACAAAAAGAAGAATAATAAAATTACAACAACTTAACTATGAAAAAAATTTCAATCTTATTTTTAAGCTTATTTTTAGGTGTTCAATCTTTTGGTCAACTAAAAAAAATCACGCTTGAAGAATCGGTTCTTCAACAAGGAAGAAAATTTGGTGCCGACAAACTAACCGGTTTCCAATGGATACCAAACACCAACAAATATGTGTATTACACTGATGCTTGGACCAAAATGATGACCGCAACAACAGCTGATGCTAAAACATCTGAATTAACCACTTTAGCAGATATTAACGCAGCATTAGGAACTAAATTAAAAAACTTTTTTGGAGTTCAATGGATGGATACCAATACGATTTTGGTTACCGAAAACGGAAAATCATACAGTTATAACTTGACAACAAAATCAGGGAAAAGCATTGTTGAATCTCCAGAAAATGGAGAAAATCAAACTTTTGATAGTTCATACAAAAACCTAGCGTTTACCGAAGGAAATAATTTGTTTTTTATAAACGACAAGAAAGAAAAAATTGCTGTTACCAATAATTCTGATAAAAATATCGTTTCAGGACAATCGATTTCTAGAAATGAATTTGGAATTGCAGGTGGAATATTTTGGTCGCCAAAATCATCTTTTTTAGCATTTTACCAAAAAGATGAAACCGATGTTGCCGATTATCCATTATTAGATATCACTGAAACTCCAGGGAAATTAGTCAACATAAAATACCCAATGATTGGTCAAAAATCAGAAAAACCAAGAGTTGGAATTTACAATGTAGCAACAGGAAAAACGGTTTTTATT
>DAOLYL010000113.1:2042-7711 GCA_035425765.1 Flavobacterium sp.
TTTGGATTTCCGAAAAAGACGGATTTAACAATCTTTACTACTATTCTATCGACGGAAAATTAATCAAACAATTGACTGCTAATAAATTCCCAACTCGTGAAATCATCGGAGCAAATCCAGCTGGAACCGAAATTTATTTCAAAGCAACGGGCGAAAAAGGCATAAATATGTTGGCTTACAAAATTGATTTAAAAGGAAAACAAACTTTGATTACCAAAGACGAAGGCGTTCATAACGTAGTAATTTCAACGGATGGAAATTGGTTTTTTGACGAATATTCCAATCATTCAACACCTTCAAAATCATTATTTTATGACAAAAATCTAAAAGCAAAAACGTTATTAGAAAGCAAAAACAAATACGAAGGTTATGAAATTGGAACTGCCGAAATCAAAACCATAAAAGCTGCCGACGGAACAACCGATTTATACACGCGTTTAATCAAACCAAGCAATTTTGACGCTACTAAAAAATATCCGGTTTTAGTGTACGTTTATGGCGGACCGCATGCGCAAATGATTACCAATTCCTATTTGGATGGCGCAAATCTTTGGATGTATTGGATGGCAGAACAAGGTTATTTAGTATTTACCGTTGACAATCGCGGTTCAGACAATCGCGGATTTGCCTTTGAAAGCGTAATTCATGCCAAACTAGGAAACAACGAAATCGACGACCAAATGAAAGGTGTAGAATACTTAAAATCATTGTCTTATGTTGACGGAAATCGTCTTGCGGTTCACGGTTGGAGTTACGGCGGATTTATGACAACTTCGTTAATGACTAGAAAACCCGATGCTTTTAAAGTTGGTGTTGCTGGCGGACCAGTTATCGATTGGAAATGGTATGAAATCATGTATGGCGAACGCTATATGGATACGCCAGCCGAAAACCAAAAAGGATTTGACGAAGCCAACGTAACCAATTATGCCAAAGATTTAAAAGGAAAACTGCTTTTAATTCACGGAACAAACGACGATGTTGTGGTAGAACAACACAATTTAGCGTTGGTTAAAAAGTTTGTCGAATTAGGAAAACAAATCGATTATTTCCCTTACCCAATGCACAAACACAACGTTTTAGGAAGAGATCGAGTTCATCTAATCCAAAAAGTATTGAACTACGTGATTGATAATAATAAGTAATTTTATTTGGAGCTGATTCCTGCTATCCGTTTCAATCTTTTAAAAAAATGCCGTTTGAAAAAAACGGCATTTTTTTAAAAGGATTTCCACTACTATCAGGGCTAAAAAAAAGAGTTTTGCATATTAAAAAAAACCTCATTTCATTGAGGTCATTTTATTATTAAATATATAGTTTATTAAACTATTTTAGTATTAGATTTTAACTCTTCAGCGAGATTTGTAAGATTCATTGTTGGAAGTGTTATACTTCTATTCCCAGAAAGATTTGTCAAAGTAGAAACATAAGCCCTAATGTAAGGAAATAAAATTGCTGAGGAATTAATATAAAAAAACGAACTTATATCTTCAATTTTTTCTACAGGTTCAAACTTAAACTTCCCAATCGCTTCAACTTGAATTTTTAAATCTTTCTCTTCATTGGTAATATTTACCAATAAGTTTAAAAAATATAGTTCCTCCTTCTGATGAACTAACCCAGAAACTTTAAAACCAATTTTAATATTTTCAAAATTAGAATCCTCTTGAAGCTCTATCAAAGACTTACTGATTCTATAACCTTTAAATTGAAATTTAGATAAATCACTCATTGTTAAGCAGCTAAAGCATAATTATTTTCATCCATAACTTCATAATCACTTTGACAAAAGTTAAAATCAGATGATGGAAATACAATAAAATCAGTTCTAAAACCTCCAACTTTTTCACAAAAAATTTCAAAAATTGGGTTTGTAATTTTACTTAGTGATTGATCTGATATAAATATCAAATCCTCAGATGGATAATTTCTAAAAAAATTATCCTCCAAATCTAATTCACACTCCATATAACTGTCACTATTATAAAATTCTAGTGGTGTAACCTCAATTAAATGAGTATTAGATGAATTACTAAACTCATATCTGATATTTGAGCTAGTGAATTTGTTGTGTAAACTTTTTAATTCGTTGATTATAAAATCTATTGAAGTCATTAAGGGATATTTTTTTTAATTGAGGTAATTATTTCTTCACTAAATTTAATGCTTTTTTCGGCATCATCTAAAGAAATTTTAATATTAAAATAATCTGAGTTTATTCTAAATGTTTTTAAGTCCTTTGCTATTCTCTTTATATATACATAATCTCTACTATCCTGAATTTTACTTCTCAATGCTAGTAAAATATTATCGTATATATAACCATGCGTACCTGATCTATGACCTAAACAATCTGCCTCGATTTTCTCATAGGAAGTGTTTTTATATTTTCTCAAAGCAAACTTCATATACTGAAAACTACCATAATAAGAACAATGTACGCTCGAACCATAGTATTTTAATTCAATCAACTCTTTAGCTGAAGAAATATTATCTTCAGATTTTGCTTTTAAAAAACCCATTAAATTCTGTGCAAAATTAGTTTTAATTAGTCAATAAAAATATCTTTTATCTAAATATTAACTCATCAAATATATAAATATTTAATCAAAAACATAATTATCTATATAAAATTACAAAAAAATCCAGTTTAAAAATTTTACAATATATAATAACTAAGAATTAATGTATTAGCTAATTAGTCATTTTGAGTCCTAAGTCTTCTGCGGTTTCTTTTTTGCCGCAGGAAATAACACATTATTCAAAATCAAGCGAAATCCTGGTGAGGTTGGATGCAAGTCTAAAACGGTTGGCTCATCACCTACTCTGTGTTGATAATCTTCGGGATCATGACCGCCAAAAAACGTAAAGAAACCTTTTCCACGTTGACCGTGAATGTATCGTGCTTCTTCATTTAATTGATTTTCGCCCAAAACCAAGACATTTGTTTTCACTAAACTTCTATCAAAAGCGGTGGTTTGTCCCATAAAACCTTTAACCAATTGCGTATGATTTTGACACAACATACTTGGAATTACATCCCATTTTGCTGAAAATTCCATTAAAGTGAAATAATCTTTCTCCATCGGAATTCGACGTTTTTCGGTAGTATCAATATCCGAGAATTCATATTTTTCAGGTCGTCTTTCTAAAATAAAATCCTTGAAAGCAAACGTTCGTGAATAATCTATTTTGGATTGGTAATTGGCTTCGCTGTTATCGCCATCAAACATCGGTTCGCAAATATCAACACCTTCGGCAGACAAAGCAATATCAAAACTATCGGTTGCAGAACACATGGCAAACATAAATCCGCCGCCAATTACAAAGTCTCTAATCTTTTTGGCTACAGCCAATTTTTCTTCAGAAACTTTAGCAAAACCTAATTTATTGGCAAGTGCTTCGGCGTCTCGCTTTTGTTCAATATACCATGGTGCATTTCGATAAGCTCCAAAAAACTTACCATACTGACCAGAGAAATCTTCGTGGTGCAAATGCAACCAATCATACAAAATCAATTGGTCTGAAAGTACTTCTTCGTCATAAATTGGTGTAAAAGGAATTTCGGCATAAGTTAAAACCATTGTTACTGCATCATCCCAAGGTTGTTTTCCTTTTGGCGTATAAACAGCAACTTTTGGTGCTTTTTCTAAAACAACGGTTTCCATATTTTGTGATGGAGAAGCAATTTCTTCAAAAATTTGATTGGCTTCCGCATCAGAAATAGGTTCAAAACTGACACCTCGAATTTGACATTCTTTTCTAATTTCGGGTGCATCGGGCAAAAGAAATGAACCGCCACGATAATTGAGCAACCAACTGGCTTTGTATTGTTTATCCAAAGCCCAATAAGTTATTCCATATGCTTTTAGATGATTTTTTTGAGACGCTTCGTCCATTGGCAATAAAATGAAATTTGCCTTTGCTGAAACTGAAATCAACAGTAAAAACAGTAATAATATATTTTTATAAAACTTCATTTTAGTAATGATTATTTAAACGAAGATACCATTTTAAGTGACTTTCTGAGAAAAATTTTTGTTAAAAAAATAAAACTAAAAATACGTATAAATACGTAGATACAAGAAAATTCCAATTGCTATTTTTGAAACAGTTAAATGACACAAATTTTTACAATTTAATATGATAAGAAGAATGAAAAACTTGCCGCCACATCAAAAAATTGCATTGTTATCGTTTGCAATATATTTAGTAATAACAATTATTGTTGCTTTAAAATTCATATCAGAGGATTGAGACTTCCTCATGATTATTTGGCGCGAGGACGATGGGAATTGACCTCGCGCTTTTTTTATATGATAACTATTTTATTTTGAATAGCATAAACAACCAATCCAGCAAGATTTTGTGAACCTGTTTTAATCAAAAGAGTTGTTCGATGTGTTTCTACTGTTCTTGGACTAATAAAAAGTTTTTCAGCAATTTCAGCAGTACTAAGCTGATTACAAATGAGTTCAAGAACTTCTCTTTCTCTAGTAGTCAGTTCTTCTTGTTTAAAAAAGATACTTTTTCGGCTTGACGACGAATTTACTTCGGTCAAAACTTTCATCACGCTTTCGTTATAATAAAATCCTTTGTTGATTACTTCATTAATGGTCAAAATCATTTCCTGTGGTGTAGAATTTTTTACTAAAAATGAAGAAGCTCCAATCTCTATCATATTAACAATGAACGACTTGGTGTTATAACTTGTTAAAGCAATGATTTTTATATCAGGAAACTGTTGGGTGATTAATTTTGTTGCTTCTACTCCATTGAGCAATGGCATTTTTAAATCCATCAAAATAATATCGGGATGCTTTGAATTGTTTTTTAAAAAATCCATTAACTGATTGCCATTGGCAGCTTCAAAAATAATTTCGATGTTTGGTTCTCGTTGTAAAAGGAAATAAATTCCTTTTCGGAACAATTCCTCATCATCGGCTAAAACAATCTTAATATTTTTTTCTGTCATATTAAAACGTAATGTTTATTTCAAAACCGTTATTTGGCGACGTTTTTATTAAATAATTTGCTTTTAAAAAGCTAACTCTACTTTCAATATTGGTTAAACCCATTCCTTTTTTGACATTTGAATTTTTAAAACCAATTCCATCATCTTTATAAATCAAGGCATTGAATTTACTCAATCGCATGAATTTAATTGAAACTTTTTTTGCCTGAGCATATTTTAAAGTATTATTCAATAATTCCTGAATAATTCTGAAAAAATTCAATTGTTGCTCTTTAGTAAGCAAATCTAAGTTTAATTCGTTAGAAAATGAAACTTCAAATTTATTGGTTGATTTAAACTCTACTATTAACTCTTCAATACCAGCTTTCAGTCCAAATTTATCAAAAACTGGCGGAAATAAATCATGTGCAATTTGCCTCGAATTCTCTAATGCTTTTGAAGTCAAATCATTAATATTATTGGTAATATCTTCGATTTCAGCAACAGAAAGATTAGGAGTTTTAAGCAAATGACTGTTCAAGGAAACTACATTTAGTTTTGAACTTATTCCGTCATGCAAATCACGGGCAATTCGCTCTCTTTCAGTTTCCTGTGTTTGAATTACCGTTTGAAGCATTTGCTTTTGATGTGCTATTTCTAAGTTTTTAGTTTCAAGTTGTTGTGCTACTATCTTTTTTCTCGAGTAATAAAAAAA
>DAOLYL010000114.1:0-1881 GCA_035425765.1 Flavobacterium sp.
TATATAGTCAAACGAAATCTTTTGATACTCTAACGACTATCAATGTTTCTGATTTTGCCAAAGGAATATACTTAGTAGAACTTATCTCAGAAAACAAATCGAGATTAATAAAGAAGTTAGTTATCAGATAAACAAAAAAAGTCCCGAATTATCGGGACTTTTTTTATCGGTTTAAATACCAAATACTAAAGGTTAAGACAGCTGCAAAACTTACCCAAGCTAGATAAGGAAGTAAAAGGTAAGCTGCAATTTTATCAATATTTTTGAACTGTTTATAAGTTTCATATATCATCAACCAAAGTAAAATAATTTCAATTGATGCTAAGAAAGGGTTTTGCAATCCAAAAAACAAAAAGGACCACAATGCATTTAATGCTAATTGAATTAAAAAGAATAAAAATGCTTTTTTAACGTTTATTTCATCAACTTCTAATCTGTTCCAAACTCTTCCTGCGGCATAACCCATTAAAATATATAACGCCGTCCAAACAGGTGCAAATACCCAATTAGGTGGATTAAAACTTGGTTTATTTATTAAAGCATACCAAGTAGGAATATTTTCTCGGGTAACAATACTTGAAAAATAACCAACCGCCAAACAAGTCATTATTACGGTTGCTATCCTTAGAATTTTTTGCATAAAAAAGATTTTGCCCAAATATACTATAGATTTATATACTATTTTTAAAAAAAGTATCTTTGCAAAAATTTTAGCTATGGTTTCAGAAAAGGATTTTATTTCAAATCAATTTACTGCAATAATTGAAAAAGGTAGTTTTCAATGGAGTTCGCCAAGTAATATCGCTTTAGTGAAATATTGGGGCAAAAAAGAAAATCAGATACCTGCAAATCCATCCATAAGTTTTACTCTGAATAATTGTAAAACGATTACCAAATTGGATTTCATAAAAAAAGAAACAAACGATACCTTTTCATTCGAATTATTATTTGAAGGAAAACCGAAAGAAGATTTTAAACCAAAAATTCAAAAATTCTTTGAACGTATTGAAAAATATTGCCCTTATTTAAAACAATATCATTTCATCATTGAAACTGAAAATACGTTTCCACATAGTTCTGGAATTGCCTCATCCGCTTCAGGAATGGCTGCTTTATCGATGAATATTATGAGTTTGGAAAAAGCACTCAATCCAACTTTAACAGATGATTTTTTCTATCAAAAAGCATCTTTTTTAGCTAGATTAGGTTCAGGAAGTGCGTGTAGAAGTATCAAAGGAAATCTAGTTGTTTGGGGCGAACACAAAGAAATTCCAACTAGTTCTGATTTATTTGGAGCAACTTTCTCGTCGCAACTTCATGAAAATTTCCACAATTATCAAGACACCATTTTATTAGTTGATAAAGGTGAAAAACAAGTTTCGAGCACAGTTGGTCACGATTTAATGCACAATCATCCGTATGCTTCAACCCGTTTTGAACAAGCGCACACCAATTTATCGGCATTAAAAAAAGTATTAGAAAACGGAAATTTAAATGAATTCATTAAAATTGTAGAAAGTGAAGCACTGACTTTACACGCTATGATGATGACTTCAATGCCTTATTTTATTCTGATGAAACCGAACACATTAGAAATCATCAACAAAATTTGGAAGTTTAGAAACGAAACGAATATTCCTATATGTTTTACGCTAGATGCAGGCGCAAATGTGCATGTTTTATATCCCGAAAACGTTAGCGAAACCGTTTTACAATTTATTAAGGACGAATTAGTTGGCTATTGTCAAAATGGTAACTATATTTGTGATGCAATTGGAAACGGAAGTCAATTGATATAACTATGAAAGGACCACTTTTTTATTCAAAAATTCTTCTCTTCGGAGAATACGGAATTATTAGAGATTCTAAAGGTTTATCTAT
>DAOLYL010000114.1:1981-3363 GCA_035425765.1 Flavobacterium sp.
AATATTGAAGCTACTGGAATTCCATCTCAAAGTGCAACTGGAAAAGGCGCTGTCTTTTTGTTAGACTCTGGAATTGTTGGCGAAACTGCTCCAATGGTCAATATTTTTATGGAAAACTTAAAAGAAGAAGGTTTCCGAAAAATGCTTAAAAATCAATTCGTAAAATATACTGACGCTTGTGTGGAAAATTTCCTTGGTGGCGATATGAAATCGTTATTCAAAAACACTAAGCAATTATCAAAAGTAGTTTTAAACAATTTCAAACCAATGATTCCTGAACAATTTCATGGCGTTTGGCAAAAAGGAATTGACACCAATGACTATTATTTGAAACTTTGCGGTTCTGGTGGCGGTGGCTATATTTTAGGTTTTACTGAAGATTTAGAAAAAGCAAAAAAATCCTTGAGTGACTATAAACTTGAAGTGGTTTACCAGTTCTAAAACTCATTACATGCTAACCCGAAAAACCAAACATTTACTGCTGAAAATAATCAGTATGTTTTCTGTGGTTAGAGGTTACAATATTCCAATAATTGCTTTAGCACAATATTTATCAGCAATATTTATACTTGCTCCCGAAAAACATGCGCTAGATATTCTTTTAGATTTTAATCTTTTTATAATTGTTCTAGCGTCAAGTTTAACCATTGCATCTGGTTATATCATCAACAATTTTTACGATAGCAAAAAAGACCTAATCAACCGACCAAACAAGTCAATGTTAGACCGATTAGTTAGTCAAAAAACCAAACTTCAAGTCTATTTTTCAATAAATTTTATTGTTTTCCTTTTAGCCTTTTTTGTCTCCATTCGAGCTGTGCTATTCTTTTCTACTTATATTTTTCTGATTTGGTTTTATTCCCATAAACTCAAAAAAATTGTAGTTGTTGGTAATTTGACCGCTTCACTCCTAGCGGTTTTACCTTTTTTCGCCATACTTCTTTATTACAAAAATTTTTACGAAGTCATTTTTGCCCATGCAACATTCTTATTTTTATTGCTGTTAATCAGAGAAATGATAAAAGATTTAGAAAACATAAAAGGCGATATTGCTAATGACTACAAAACAATTCCTGTGCTTTTTGGCGAGAATAGCTCAAAAAAAATAATCACGATACTAACTATTTTTACAATCATTCCAATCTATTTTCTAATTGAAATTTATGATGTTGGCTACATGGATAGTTACTTTTACATTAGTTTAATTGTCCTAATTTTTTTCTTGCAAATGCTCTGGAAGTCAAACGAAAAAGCAGACTATTTAAAACTGCACAATGTCCTAAAATTTCTAGTCGTTTCTGGTGTTTTTTGCATTGTTTTGATAAATCCTGAAACACTCATTTACGGGAAAAAAATAATACAAACTATTGCCAATTAGAAGC
>DAOLYL010000114.1:3463-7660 GCA_035425765.1 Flavobacterium sp.
AATCGGGGCTAAAATTTAAACCATAGCACTTAATTATACAATATAAGCATCTGAAATACGTATCTTTGCAGAAATAATAAAATTTATGAATAAGAAGGAAGGCAATAATAAGAAAACTAGTTCACGACCAAATAGTTCGCGACCAAGCTCTAACAAGCCAAAACCTGCAATGGCAAAACGCGCCCAAGGTCCAAAAAAAGTAAAGCCAACAACAACTGATGCTTCAGCTCCAAAAAGAGCTCCAAAACCAGCTAGTAACAATACACCAAAACCATTAAAATCGGATGACATTCGTTTGAATAAATACATTTCAAACTCTGGAGTTTGTTCTCGTCGTGATGCTGATATTTATATTCAGTCAGGCAATGTAAAAGTAAATGGACAAGTTATTACCGAAATGGGTTATAAAGTAAAACCTGGTGATGAAGTAAATTTTGATGGTTCTGTTTTAACTCCTGAGAGAAAAGAATACATCTTACTCAACAAACCAAAAAACTTCACCACTTCTAACGAAGATAACGATGATTATAGAAACGTTTTAGAATTAGTTCGTGCTGCAACCAAAGCTAAAATTCAACCCATTGGGCGAATGGATAAAAACACCACTGGACTTTTGGTTTTCACTAATGATACGGACATGATTAGAAAATTCAGTTTGCCTAATCAAAAATCACCAAAAATATATCAAGTTTCTTTAGATAAAAATCTGAAATTTGAAGATTTAGAAAAAATATCAAATGGAGTAACACTTGATGGTCACAAACTATATGTTGACGAAATCAGCTATATCGAAAGCGAACCAAAAACCGAAATCGGATTAAAACTTAGAACACCTAACGTAAAAGTTGTACGTGCCATTTTTGAAAGTTTCAAATACGATGTTATAAAAATTGATCGTGTTGCTTTTGCTGGTTTAACCAAAAAGAATTTACCACGTGGCAATTGGCGTTTTCTTACTGAACAAGAAATTATCAATTTGAAAAACGTTTAAAAAACTACTACATTTACTCAATTAAAATCCTCTAGTTAGATAAAACAAGAGGATTTTTTATATAACAAAACTATGTCAACAGAAAAAAATTTATCCATTGCACATCTTTGGTTTGAAGCGTTTAATGCTCACAATCTAGAAAAACTTTTATCCCTTTATGATGATGAAGCGCAACATTTCAGCCCAAAATTAAAAATTCGCCATCCAGAAACCAATGGTTTAGTTGTTGGAAAAGAATCATTGAGAACTTGGTGGAAAGATGCTTTTGATAGATTACCAAGTTTACACTATAAAGTAACTTCGCTAACTTCAAATTCTGATAGAGTTTTTATGGAATACATCAGAACTGTGGAAAACGAACCCGAAATGCTGGTAGCCGAAGTACTCGAAATTAAAGAAGGAAAAATTATATTCTCCCGAGTTTATCACGGATAATTTATCATTCCGTTAACTAATCAATTCATTAAAAAACTATAGTTTTACATTACTAATCAATCCATTATGAGAAAAATTTATTCCTTTTCGGCAATAGTAATTTTGTCATTACTTTTTGCAAACTGCAAATCCGATGAAAAACCACAGGATTTCAAATCAGTAACCGACAATTATTTCAAAGAAAAAAACGAGTTAAATCCACTTGAAGCTACTTTCAACGGACAATCGGAACAAAACGACAAATTAACATTTGAAATGACCGACGCGTATCGTTCTAAAAAGAAAGCTTTTTTTGAAAAATACTTAACTGAATTAAAAAATATTGATTTCGACAAACTTTCGGAAGAAGAAAAAAACAGCTACGATATTATTAAATGGGAAGCTGAAGTTGGCATTTCATTATTGGAACAAAACGGAAATTTAACACCAATCAATCAGTTTGACGGAACGCATTTAACGATGGGACAATTAGCCAGTGCTGAAAGTGCGCAACCATTCAAAACCGTTGACGATTATGAAAAATTCCATAAAAGATTAGATTTATATACCGTTTGGATAGATTCTGCTATTGTGTATATGAAAAAAGGAATGGAGAAAAATGTGGTTTTGCCAAAAGCTTTGGCAGCAAAAGTTGTTCCACAGTTTGAATCGTTAATTACTCCAAAAGCCGAAGACAATCTTTTTTATTCAAGCTGCAAAAAATTCCCAACCGAATTTACTCAACAACAAAAAGACGAATTATCTAAAAAATACGCGGCTACAATTTCTGAAAAACTTATTCCTCAGTTTCAAAAAATGGTAAAATTTTTAAACGAAGAATATGTTCCAAAATGTAGAACAACCAGCGGAATTGGAAGTTTAAATGGCGGAAATGATTTGTACAAATCCTTAGTAAAACAATGGACAACTACAACCAAAACTCCCGAAGAAATTCACGAATTAGGTTTGAAAGAAGTTGCTCGTATTAAATCGGAAATGGAAAAAGTAAAAACCCAAGTTGGTTTTACTGGAACAATTATCGAGTTTTTTGACCACGTTAGAAACAAACCCGAGTTAAAACCGTTCAAAGATCCAAAAGAAGTAATTGCTAATTTTGAAAAATACCACAAAATAATCAAGCCAAACGTGGATAAATTATTTTCGCTTCAGCCAAAAACGCCTTTTCAAATTAAAAGAACAGAAGCTTTTAGAGAAAATACCGCAAGTGCCGAATATATGCAAGGCGCAACTGATGGTTCGCGTCCGGGAACTTTTTATGTTCCAATTCCAGATGTAAAAAATTACAACTATTATGCCGATGAAGATTTGTTTTTGCACGAAGCCATTCCGGGACATCATTTCCAAATTTCGTTGCAACAAGAAAATGCGGCGTTACCTGATTTTAGAAAATTCAACTGGTTTGGCGCTTATGGCGAAGGTTGGGCTTTATACACCGAAAGTTTAGGAAAAGAACTAGGTTTATACAATGATCCGTATCAATATTTTGGAATGTTAAGCAGCGAAATGCACCGTGCTATTCGTTTAGTGGTTGATACTGGTTTGCATAGTAAAGGTTGGACGCGCGAACAAGCGATAAAATATTCACTAGAAAACGAAGCCGAAAGTGAAGCTAGTATTATTGCCGAAATTGAGCGTTATATGGCAATTCCAGGACAAGCTTTGTCATATAAAATTGGTCAATTAAAAATCATTGAACTTCGCAAAAAAGCTGAAACCGAGATGAAAGACAAGTTCGACGTTAAAGTTTTCCATCAAAAAGTATTGGAATCTGGAGTAATGCCGTTAGCATTATTAGAAAAGAAAATCAATAATTGGATTAGTTCAAAAGAATAGTAACAAAAAAGTCCCTAAATTTATAGGGACTTTTTTTATTTTATAATACTTTTTTCTAATGTTGAAAAGTCTAACTCTTTTCCACTAACATCGTAATAAGTATTAATATATTTTAGCTTTCCATCATACTCTTCAATTTTCACTTCTTGCTGATAAAAACCACCTTTCCATTCAACAATAATATGAAAAGAATATTCAGCAACACCAAAACTACTTGGCAATGTAGTTGCATAAATTAGACGTCTTGATTTTAAATTTAAAGTATTAATTTCGAAATTTTCGTAGGTTCCAATTTCCTGACTTTTCAAATCTGGACCAGCATCGTCATGATGTCCAATTGTTCTACTTTTTCTACTAATATCTTTTGGATCATTATAAATATCTTTAATAGAAACGATTACATCTTTTAGTGAATTGTTACCAATATTAAAAATATAAAATCGCAATTGATGCGTATATTTTGCTCCTTTTCCTTTTAATGTTTCTTCATCAGATAAATTCATATCCGTAATTTCAATCAAAGGAATATTATGACCAATCATGCTACTAAAAGAACTAGCTTTATTACCGTTAGAAGCTACATCCTTCAATGCAATTCCTTTATCGCTTGGCAATAAACTTAGTTTTTCAATTTTTTTATTAGCTTCTTCTAATTGCTTTTTTGTTTCTATTATTTCACTTTGAGCACTTGAATTGCTTTGATACAAGAAAAAAATAGATAGCACAATTAGTAAGCATCCAAAAAATGCTAGTAATAGAGTTATCATAAGCGTTCGTTTGTTCATTATCTTATTATTGATAATTATTAATTAGCAAAAGTATTTTAACTTTAATTCATTATAAATTTTTAACGACTAATAGCTGATTTTTAAGACAAAATACATTTTAACATCATCAATGGTTATACATCGATTTTATTTACAAAACTTAATCTTAAA
>DAOLYL010000115.1:0-7577 GCA_035425765.1 Flavobacterium sp.
AAATTTATAAATGAATTTTACTGATAGTTTAGCCCAGATAGAGCCGATATCCTTGCGTAGTTTACGAAGCAAGATAAAGGCGAAAGCTGGAAATAGCTCCAAAAAAATCGAAACGTTTACCCTTTAACTATTTCATTCATAGCTTCAATAATGATGCCACAACCTTCTCTGATTTCGTCTTCGGAAATGGTTAAAGGTGGCGAAATTCGAATGGCTTTGGTTTCAAAGAGTAACCAAAATAGGATTAATCCTTTGTCTTGGCATTTTAAAATTACTTGGTTTGTAATTTCGGCATCGCTTGTCATGGCTGCGAGCATCAGTCCTTTTCCTCTTATTTCTTTTATTAATGGATGAACTAAAAGTTCTCGGAATAGTTTTTCTTTTTTTAAAGATTGTGCTGCATAATCCTTGTCTAAAATCTCTTGTAATGTTGCCAAACTTGCTGCCGCAATGACAGGATGTCCGCCAAAAGTGGTAATGTGTCCGAGTTTTGGATCGTGAGTTAGCAAATCCATGTGTTTTTCATTGGCAATGAATCCGCCAACAGGCATTCCGCCAGCCATTCCTTTGCCAATAATAACAACATCGGGAACGACATTGTAGTTTTCGTATCCAAATAGTTTTCCTGATCTGCCAAAACCTGGTTGGATTTCGTCAATAATCATTAGTGCGCCAACTTCTTCGCAACGTTTTTTGACTTTTGCTAAAAAATCATTTTTGGGTTCGATAAAACCTGCGCCACCTTGAATACTTTCGAGAATTATTCCGGCGGTTTTGGTTGTGATTTTTTGAATATCATCTTCATTATTAAAGGTAATGAAATCAACATCGGGAATTAATGGGCGAAAAATTTGTTTGCGTTCTTCAAAACCCATTACACTCATCGAACCCATCGTATTTCCGTGATAGGCATTGTGACAAGAAATCAATTGACTTCTTCCAGTAACGCGACGAACGAGTTTTAATGCACCTTCACAAGCTTCGGTTCCAGAATTGACTAGATAAACTTTGTTTAAACTTGGGTGTAAATTTTCAACCAATAATTTGCAGTATTCCACGGCTGGATGTTGGGCATATTCGCCATAAACCATCACGTGAGAATATTTGTTCAATTGATCGATAATTGCCTGATTTACTCGCGGATGTTGATGTCCGAGTGAGCAAGCGGAAACTCCGGCTACAAAGTCAAGGTATTTTTTGTTATTTGCGTCATAAATATAGGAACCTTTTGCATAGGAAACTTCCATTGCTAAAGGATAAAGCGATGTTTGGGCTTGGTATTTTAGAAAATCTTCTTTCATGTTTTTAAAACTTGTGAAGTAATCTGTTATTCGTTTAATTGGTAATTGGTTACAGCGTTACATTCGGAGCACCAATTGAATTGTTCTTCTTGACTTTGAAGAAACGTTTTGGTTTTTTCGTTGCAATTTTCACAGACTTCTTCCTCTTTATCATCTTCATATATTTGAAGCGGACAGGCATTACAACTCCATACGGTTATGTTGGGCAAAACTTCACTAACATACCAAGTAAAAGCATTTTGTTTGCACTTTGGACATTGTTGTGTAGTCATTATTTTACCATTGGTTTTGGATTGTTTTTGTCATAATCCAAGGTTTCTCTGCTTGGTTCAATTGGTTTGTTTTCTTCGGCGGTGTTGGCTTTTTTCTTAGCTTGAATAGTTGCATCTAATTCGTTTTCTTCTGGTGGAAAGATGTCGTCTTTTGTTTTTATTCGTTCATCGCCACGCCAAATGAAACCTCTGAGCTTTCGGGCATTTTCGGGTAGTTCAACTTCTGGATAGATTTCGCCTTCAATTTGATTAAAATTCGTCAAAGTTTCAATAGTATTTCCTTCCAAAATCATGTTCAATCGACCACTAGTACTTTTGTTTATACCGATGAGTTCTTTTTCATCATTTCGCATGAAATAGATAACTTCCGTGTTTTTAATCACGTCAACTTCTTTGAGTTTATTTTCAATGAATTTGCCGTACAGATTTTGTCCCTTCACTTGATTGTATCCTGTGCTGAGTGTGTCTTTTGAAATAATGAAAGCATTATTCAATACTTTTAGCGAGTCCAACTTTTCAGTTTCGTTGTTGCCGATAAGATGCATAATGTCACCAGTCATTTGGTTTTCAAAGTTCCAAAGAATAGGGTTTTTAATCATTTTGGTTAAACCCGTTTTTTGGTCTGAATGAATGGAATCGCATTTTCCGCTCATATCCGTTTTGAAAAAGCGAACGTTGTTGAACGCACGAACAATTCGTTCACCCGGTTTTCCTGTGATTAACATTTTCTTTCCGTGTATATACATTGAGTCTTTTTCAACTAAAGTAATTGCAACGGCACGTTTAGAAATAATCATCGAGTCTTTTTGAGTTTTTAAATCCCGATAAATTTCGGCATAATGACCTTTAACAAGACCTTTATTTATAGTGTCTGTAATTTTTACATTGTTTGTTGCCGAAGCATATTCGCGATTTCGATCGTAAAACAAACTATCACCTTCAATTAATCGGTCTTTGTATTTGATGTATGATTTTTTCTTGAAATAAGAGACATTTTTCTTCGTATCGTAAAATCCTTTTTCGGTGTAAATATAATTTTCTTTGCTAGTAATGGTTGACGGTCCAAATAGATAGGAGTGTCCAGAATTTGTATAATAATCTAAATGGTTGGATTTGATTACATATTTAGGATTTGTAATTGTTACCGCTGTTAGAAACTGAAACTTTTTTTGTGTCACATAATAACGTCCTGACTTACTTTTTAAAGTATTATCACGATTGGTAATGGTTGCATGAGAATTGTAAAAAGCTTCTTGAACATTTCTATCAAAGTTGATGGTATCTGTAACTAAAGTTGATTCAGGTGAACGCATAATTACATTTCCTGTAGCATAAGCTTTTTTTACTTCGCCACTGTATTCGGCATATTTACTGTTTAAGAAAAGTGTGTCGCCTTGCACCATTTGAACATCTCCAAAGGCTTTAATGTAATTTTCTTCTTGAAAATAATAGGCTTTGTTGCAGGTAAAAACAACGCCATCGTGACTTACTCTAACATTGCCTCGTAGTAATGCTGCATCAGGAATTTCGGTTTGATTGATATCAAAATGATCTGCATATTCTACTTTTATTTTAGATGCTTTTTGTGCTTGAATAGTTAATCCAAAACAAAATAATAGAAAGCTAAGAAATAGTAACTTTTTCAAGTGTTTTAATTTTTGCCAAATTTATGAAAATAGGAGCAATCAAAATGGTTATTAAGAATTATTTATATATCAATCTTAAATTAGAATTGGAATTATTTGTTTAAATGAAACCACAAAAATGAATAAAAATCGGCTTGACGTTTTACATACGAATCATAGGTTGATATTTTACCATAATGACCTGAATCACTATATTCTAATAGATATATTGGGTTTTTTTGGGCTGTTCTATTTTGTAAATGTGCTGCAAACTTATAAGAGTGTAGTGGAACAACTCTGTCGTCATTTTCAGAAGTTATTATTAATGTTGTTGGATAGTTAACATCTTCTTTAATATTATGATATGGAGAATAACTTAATAAGGACTCAAATTCCAATTTAATGTTAGGGTTTCCATATTCTTGATAATGATAATTTCCAATGGTGTATTTGTCAAATTTTAGCATGTCAAAAACACCAACCTCAGGAATTACAACTTTAAAAAGGTCTGGTCGTTTTGTCATTGCAACGCCAACAACTAAACCACCATTTGAACCACCACTGATTGCTAATCTATTTGGGGAAGTATATTTTTCCTTTATTAAAAATTCTGCAGCGGCAATAAAATCATTAAAGGAATTGTTTTTTTTCAATCCTTTTCCATCAATTGCCCATTGATTGCCTTTTTCACCACCGCCACGAATTTCAGCATACGCATAAATGCCTCCTTTTTCTATAAAACTCAATAAACTAGTTGAATAGGACGGTAAACTGACAACTCCAAATCCTCCATAAGCTTCTAACAGTGTTGGATTATTACCATCAATAGGTGTTCCTTTTTTATAAACGATAGTTAATGGAATGTCTTTGTTATCGTTACTTTTATATTTGACATGTTTAGTTATAAAATAATCAAACGGGAAAAGAGTTGGTTTGGCTTTAATGTATTGATTAAAATAGGGATTCGACTCACCAGTATCAATATTTAATTTATAATTGTAATTGTAAATGGTGTAAGAATCCATTTCAACAAATAGATTGTTACTTTCTTTATCGTAATATTTTATTTTAAATGTAGAACCTTCGGGTGCATCAAATTTTCTAATAAAGTTACCATTATAGTCATAGATTCTAATAGAATATTTGCTGTTATTTTTGTAAACACAAAACAGATAGTTTTCGGTCAAATAAGAGTACAATAATAAATGAGCATATATCTGAGGAACTATCGTTTTTTCATTTCCAATATCATTAACGTGAAATGAGCGAACATCACCCCAGTCATATTCTTTTGAAGAAAAATAAACCCTGTCATTTATATAGTTGATTAGTTTGAACTTTTCAGAATCTTTTTCAAATAATTTTACCAGTTGAAAACTTTCATCAGAAAGCGATACTTTATAGTAGGTTGTAATTTGTGTGATGGCATTCTTTTCTGAAATAATTAGCTTATCTCTTGTAGTAAAAAAATCAAAGGAAACTGCTTTATTGGTAGCATCATAAACCACTAAATCTTCATTTTGACTTGTTCCTATCTTGTGGTACATAATTTGAAAAGTAGAGTCTTTTTCAATTCGGTTTTGATTGGTGTTTTTTTTATAAAATACACCTAAGTCTAAATTCCATTCAATATCCGAAAACTTAACACTTTTTAGAACATCAGTGTAGAGTTCTTTTTTGAAAGTAGAAATAAATCTTACTTCTTTAACATCGCTACCGTCATTACTCGTTTTAAAAGCTACAATACTAGAGCTTTTTGAAGGATAATAATTTTCAATAACTACGTTTTGGTCTTTAAAAATAGCCCAAGTATCGATGAGTTCAGTTGGTTTATCATCTATTTTTTTACGAATAAATAGTGAAGAAGGTTTGTCTTTTTCCTTATAATACATTGAAAAAAAATAGCCACCTTTTTTTCTTGGAAAATTACTCGTGTTGTGCATATTATATTTTCTAATTCTTTTTTCAAAATCAGAATTACCAACTATTTCATTAATATGTGATGTTGTTATATTGTTTTGTTCTTTTACCCAATCTTTAGTTGCTACTGATTTAATATCTTCAAGCCAGCTGTAATTATCTTCGATTGTAATATTGTGAAGTTTAAATGAAGTAGAGATTTTTTTTGTAGATAAACTGTTTTGACTAAAAATTATTTGGCTGATAAAAAGCAAAAGAAGGAACGATTTATTCATTGAGGGTTGTTTTTCACAAATATAAAACTATCAAATAAATATAACTTATTATAGATAGTTTTTATTAGCGGTTTATTTATATTTGTAACTATGACTTGTCAAAAATTAACAAGTAGAAAGATTATGAATAAAAAAATAATAGTACTGCTGGCTATTGCATTTACAGGAAGTTCAACTTTAGCCCAAAAAAAATCATTTGCTCTTATGAAGAAAAGCGAACCGGTTGTTGAACAACCCAAAAAAACTGTTGTTTACCAAGTTTTTACTAGATTGTTTGGAAACACTAATACCAACAATAAACCTTGGGGAACAATTGAAGAAAATGGAGTAGGGAAGTTTAATGATTTTACTGATGTTGCACTTCAAGAGATTAAGAAACTAGGTGTAACTCATATTTGGTACACTGGAGTTCCTCATCATGATGTGATTAGAGATTATACCGCTTTTGGAATTTCTAATGACGATCCAGATGTAGTGAAAGGAAGAGCAGGTTCACCATATGCAGTAAAGGATTATTACAATGTTAATCCAGATTTAGCCGTTGATCCAGCCAAAAGATTAGAAGAGTTTGAAGCGCTAATTGCTCGTTCTCATGCTAACGGATTAAAAGTAATTATCGATATTGTGCCCAATCATATTGCTCGAAATTATAAAGGATTGACAAACCCAAAAGGAGTTAAAGATTTTGGAGCAGATGATAAAACTTCGGTAGAATATGATAGAAATAATAATTTTTATTACATACCAGGAAAAGCATTTGAAGTGCCAACATCGTCAGATTATAAACCTTTAAACGGAGAAAAAAATCCTTTAAATGATGGAAAGTTTTCTGAATATCCTGCAAAATGGACAGGAAATGGCTCACGATTAGCAAAACCAGACATCAACGATTGGTATGAAACGGTAAAAGTAAACTATGGCGTTCGTCCAGATGGTACAAAAGATTTTCCTGAATTGCCAGATGGTTTTGATACAAAATCTATCGAAGAACATGCAGCGTTTTGGAAAGGAAAAGATGTTCCAAATTCGTGGAAAAAGTTTCGTGACATTGCCCTTTATTGGACAGAAAAAGGTGTTGATGGTTTTAGATATGACATGGCAGAAATGGTTCCTTATGAGTTCTGGAGCTACTTAAATTCGTCAATAAAAATCAAAAATCCAAATGCATTTTTGCTTGCTGAAGTATATAATCCAAAGGAATATAGAAATTATATTCGTTTAGGAAAAATGGATTATCTCTATGACAAAGTTGAAACTTATGACCATTTGAAAGCGGTTATTCAAGGAAAAGCGTTGCCAGATGGACTTTCTGATATTCAAAACAATTTGCAAGATATTGAACATCACATGTTACATTTCTTAGATAATCATGATGAACAACGTTTAGCAAGTCCAGAGTTTGCTGGAACTCCAGAAAAAGGAAAACCATTAATGGTTGTGTCTGCAACTATAAGTTCTTCACCAACGATGATTTATTTTGGACAAGAAGTAGGCGAAGCTGGTAATGAAGATGCAGGTTTTGGAAAACGCTCTAGAACATCAATTTTTGATTATGTTGGAGTTCCTAATCACCAAAGATGGATGAACGATGGAAAATTTGATGGTGGGCAACTTTCAAAAGATGAAAAAGAACTCAGAGATTTTTATTCAAGACTATTAAACTTTAGTTTAAAAAGCGACGCACTTTCTGGAAAATTTATTGATTTACAGAAAGTAAATAGAGAACAAACTAAAAATTATGATCCTGGAATTTATGCATTTGCACGCGCAAGTCAAAAAGAAAAATTACTAATTATTGCTAACTTTTCGTGGCTTACTACAAGCAATTTTGAGTTAATAATTCCAGCCGATGTTATTAATCAGCTTGGTTTAATTGATGGTGAATATAAAATTCAAGATCAATTGTATAAAAAACAAACAGTAAAACTTACTGTAACTAAAGGAGTAGGAACAATTCCAATTATCATAAACCCAAGTGAGAGTTTTATTTTCAAGTTGTAGTTTTTATTTAATAGCAAAAAATAACTGTATGCAAAACCCTTCCAAAAGAAGGGTTTTGTTCTTTTATACTACCAAGATAAAATTACAAGACGCAAATTGCTAGTTTAAACTTGCAAAACGACAAAACAAAGAGCAACTTTGATGTTATTAACTCCGATTTTGCTTTATTGAAGAGCAACTTTG
>DAOLYL010000116.1:0-1354 GCA_035425765.1 Flavobacterium sp.
GCTGCCAAAAAAGGAATTACCGTTCTAAATTCTCCTGGAACAGTCGATGCCGATTATCGTGGCGAAATTGGTGTGATTTTAGTAAATTTATCCCAAGAAGATTTCGTTATCGAAAACGGCGAACGAATTGCACAATTAATCATCGCCAAACACGAACGCGCCGAATGGATTGAAGTTCAAGAATTAACCGAAACATCTCGTGGCGAAGGTGGATTTGGAAGTACAGGAGTAAAATAGCGAGCAGTGTTCAGTCGCTGTAAGCAGTTAAAATAAATAGTTAAAAGTATTCAGTCAAGTCTTAATACTTAATGCACAAATCTTAATACTAAATAGAATGAAAATAATAGTACCAATGGCTGGTCGTGGTTCCAGATTAAGACCACACACGTTAACAATACCAAAACCATTAATTCCAATTGCAGGAAAACCAATCGTTCACCGTTTGGTTGAAGATATTGCGGGTGTTTTAAATCAACCGATAGAAGAAGTAGCATTTATCATTCACGAAAGTTTTGGTAAAAAAGTAGAAGATGATTTAATTGCAATTGCTCAAAAATTAGGCGCAAAAGGAACCATTTATTATCAAAACGAAGCATTAGGAACAGGTCATGCCATTATGTGTGCCAAAGATTCTTTAACTGGTTCAGCAGTTATCGCTTATGCGGATACATTAATTCGTGCCGATTTCGATTTAGATAAAAATGCCGATAGCGTTATTTGGGTAAAACAAGTCGATCAACCCGAAGCTTTTGGTGTAGTAAATCTAAATACTAATGGAGAAATAATCGAATTAGTTGAAAAACCAAAAGAGTTTGTTTCAGATTTGGCTGTCATAGGAATTTATTATTTCAAAGACGTAGCGGTTTTGAAAAATGAGTTACAAGCTGTTTTGGATAATAACATCATTCACGGTGGCGAATACCAAATTAACGACGGAATTAAGCAAATGATGCAAAAAGGCATGAAATTTGTACCAGGAAAAGTAGATGAATGGATGGATTGCGGAAACAAAGACGTTACAGTTGATACAAACAACAGAATGTTAGGATTTTTACATAATGATGGAGAACATTTGGTAGATTATGATGTGAAATTAGAACATTCAACGATTATTCCACCATGTTATATTGGAGAAGATGTAGTTTTAATAAACGCAACCGTTGGACCAAATGTTTCCCTTGGAAAAGGTTGTCACGTTATTAATAGTACAATAAAAAACAGCTTGGTACAAACGCATTCAAATATCAAAAACGCCAATTTAGACAATGCTATGATTGGAAATCACGCTACGTTTGATGGTAGTTTCAAAAGCATCAGCATCGGAGATTATTCCGTTTTAGAATAAAAAGTATAA
>DAOLYL010000116.1:1454-7544 GCA_035425765.1 Flavobacterium sp.
GTTTCTAGTGAGTTTCAAGACAATTATTATGAATCGTTGAAGCAAAAAGGAATTGAAAACTACGATAAAGCTATTCTTTCTTTGGAAAAATGCTTGACTTTAGAACCCAATAATCCGGTTGTTTTTTTCGAATTAGGCAAAAATTATTTAGCCCAAAGAAACTATAAAGATGCTTATGATAATTTTGAAAAAGTAACCAAAATTGATTCTCAAAACCGTTGGGCTTGGGTTGGAATGTATGATGTTTGCTATGAAACTCAAGATTATAATCAAGCCATTATAATTGTCGAAAAATTGATAGAATTCAGAGAAGATTATAAGGAAGATTTGGTTTCACTCTACATGAATACCACTCAGCACGACAAAGCTTTGGAACTTATAAACGAGTTAAACGAAAAAGTAGGTAAGTCAGATAAACGAGATTTATATAAAGCTGATATTCTTAAAGATGCTAAATATCAAAGTGCTGAAAAAAACAATTTGTTAGACCAAATTAAGAAGTTTCCAAAAGAAGAATCCAATTATATTGCACTGATTTATATGTATTCGCAAAGTAATCAGGAAGAAAAAGCATTGGAAATTGCTCAAAAACTAGAAAAAGAAATTCCAACTTCCGATTGGGCGCAAGTAAGTTTATTTAAGTTTCATCTGAATAATAATGAAGGTGAAAAAGCCGTAAAAGCAATGAACATTGTACTATCGAGTAGAAAAATAGACTCTAGAATAAAACATAGAATTTTGAACGAATTTTTGATTTTTACCAAAACGAATCCTCAATTTGAGAATGATTTGGATAAAGCTATCGGTTATTTTAGTGATGACAAAGAGGTTAGAGTTTCCAAAGAAATTGCAAAATTTTATTATTCAAAAAAACAATGGGATAAAGCCCAAAAATACTTCGAAATGCATCTAAAAACTACATCCGAAGATATTGAAAGTCAATTGCTTTTACTTCAAACCAATGTAGAGTTATCACAATTTGAAAATGTTGCTAAAAAAGCAGAAGAATTAATTCAGTTTTATCCAACGCAACCAGAATTTTATTATTATTTAGGTTTGGCTAATAACCAATTGCCAAATTATAAAAAAGCAAAAGACGCATTAGAAACAGGTTTAGACTTTGTTGTAAATGACGAGTCGCTTGAAATTAATTTTTATGTCCAACTTGGTGAAGCTTTCAACGGATTAGGCGATATGAAGAAAAAAGAAAACTATTTTTCTAAAGCAAACGATTTAATAAAAAAGCAAAAAAAATAATGATAAAGAAAATTGCTCCAGTTGTTTTTCTGTTTTTATTTATGATTTCTTGTAAGTCAAAAGCTGTGCTTGCCGAAGGAAAAGCGGATGATGTTTTGAGTGCTTCCACAATAATTCAAAGTCATTATAACAATAAATTAGATTTTAAAACGTTATACATAAAATCATCGGCTAGATATGAAGATGCTAAACAAACACAAAATGTTTCGGCTGATATTAGAATTAAAAAAGACGAAAAAATTCTAGTAAGTATTCGTTTTTTGGGAATAACAATGGCAAAAGCATTAATTACGCCAGAGGAAGTGAAGTATTATGAAGTCATAAACGGTAGCTATTTTGAAGGAAATTACGAATCGTTAAGTCAATGGCTTGGAACAGAATTAGATTATCAAAAAGTGCAAAATATGCTTCTGGGTCAAGCGATGGATAATTTAGAAAATGAAAAATATAAAGCAGAAATAGTTGAAAAATTATATAAACTATCAACTGTCAATTCTAAAAACGAAAAGAGTTTTTCATTCGAATCAGAACGCTTTTTATTAAAAAAACAAGAAGTAAATCAACCTGAAAAAGAAAGAACGCTAACTGTAATTTATCCAAGTTTTCAAGATATTTCTAAATTGATTTTACCATCTAGTTTGAATATATTTGCAACACAAAAAAAAGGGAAAACATCCATCGAAGTTGAATATAAATCCATCAAAGTAAATGAGGAATTATCATTCCCTTACAATGTTCCTGATGGTTATGAGAGAATTTCAATTAACTAGATTTGCTTTTTAAAACAACAATATGTCAAAATACGTTTTAAGTTTATTATTCTTTTGTTTCACTTCACTTTTGTGGAGTCAACCGCCAACGCAAGAACAACTCGAAGAGCGAAAATTAAAAATTCAGCAAGAAATTCAAGAGAAACAAGAACTTCTAAAATCGGTTAAAAGCAAAGAAAAATCAGTAGTTAGTGTCTTGTTGATTCAAAAGGAAAAAATTGGTTTAAAAGAAAAACTAATTCGAACTACAGAAAAACAAACCAAATTATTAGGCGATGATATTTATACCAATCAGTTAAAAATAAATCAGTTAAATAGAGATTTGGTTCAGCTAAGAGAAGATTATGCCGAGATGATTCGCAAATCTTACAAAAGCCGTTCGGAGCAAAGTCGCGCTATGTTTTTATTGTCTTCAGAAAATTTTCTTCAGGCATACAAACGCGCACAATATATGAAACAATATGCGAGTTATAGAAAGATGCAAGGCATAGAAATAAAATCAAAAACGTCTCAGTTGCTTTCGTATAATGATAAAATTGGTGTTCAAAAAAATGAAAAAGAAAAATTAATAGCCGAAAACGAAAAAGAGAAGCTAGAACTTGAGAAAGAAAGAAAAGAACAAGAAAAATTAGCCAAACAAATACAAAAAGAAAAAGGAAAAATTTCGGCAGAGATCAAGAAAAAACAAGCCGAAACCAAAAAAATTGATGCACAAATCAAGAAATTGATTCGTGATGCGATTGCTGCTGCCAATAAGAAAACAGCTGCTGCCAACGTGAAATCAAATCCAAAAACAACAGCTGCCGAAAAGAAAGCAATAGAATCCTCCACAAAAATTGTTTTAACTCCAGAAGGTAAAATAGTTTCAGATAATTTTAAATCCAATAAAGGAAGATTGCCTTGGCCAGTTGAAAATGGCGCAATTACGCTTGGTTATGGTGATCAACCACATCCAATTTTCAAATCGTTAACGGTTCACAATAGTGGAATTGAAATCACAACTGATAGTGGTTCAAATGCAAGAGCCGTTTTTGCTGGAGAAGTAACTCAAGTTCAGGTTTTAACTCCACTAAAGAAAGCAGTCGTTGTTAAGCATGGAGATTTCTTTACGGTATATCAAAACTTAAGTTCCGTTTCTGTTCAAGCAGGCGATAAGGTTTCGATAAAACAAACTTTAGGAAGAATTAGAACGGATGGTGATGGAAGAACAATTCTAAAATTCATCATTTCACAAAATACAACTTACTTCAACCCGAAACTTTGGTTGTCAGCAAGATAAAAAAAGTCCCAATTTTAATTGGGACTTTTTTTTATACAAATAATGCTTTTAATTCTGTTGCTTCATGTGGTTTCATTTTTCCAGCGAGAACCAAACTCAATTGTTTTCTGCGCAAAGCAGCATCATATCTTTCTTTTTCTTCTTCTGTTTCAGGAATTAGCTGCGGCACAGGAACAGGATTTCCAGTTTCATTAACAGCAACAAAAGTATAAATAGCTTCATTTGCCTTGGTTCTACTACCTGATTCTCTATCTTCAATCCAAACATCCAAAAATATTTCCATGGATGAAGTAAAGGCACGAGAAACCTTTGCTTCAACAGTAACAACACTTCCCAAAGGAATTGATTTGTTAAACGCCACGTGATTTACAGATGCAGTAACCGTAATTCTGCGCGAATGTCTTCTTGCTGCAATACTTGCAGCTCTGTCCATTCTTGCTAATAATTCGCCACCAAATAAGTTGTTCAAAGGATTGGTTTCACTCGGTAAAACTAAATCGGTTAAAATCGTTAACGATTCTGAAGGATGTTTTGGGCTCATACTTTTTTTTTACAAAGGTAATTACTGAAAATAAAAAATCCTGATTTCTCAGGATATATTTTATAATTCTTCAATTAACAACCAAGCATCTTTATTGTCTAGCTTTTTGATGTCTTTCATTGCATTATGTGCTTCAGCATAAGACGAAAAACTACCATAAAGAACAGGATGTAAGCCATGTTTATTTGGCGCCAATCGTTTTGCTTTAAATCCTAATCGCAATAAAGTTTTATAAGCGTTTTCGGCATTATTTTCAATTCTAAAAGCACCAGCAACAACGTGATAAGGTTGTTTATCTTCGCTTTTTGGAACGGTTAAAGTTACACTAGGCAGCGGATTTTCGATAAAAAAAGTAGCTTCTTGAATTTTTTGATTTACTTTTTTCTGAACATTAGTTTCAACCAAAAGCGTTTCTTGAGCAATTTGGTTTTCATAATTTTTATAAAGTTTAAAACCTACAGCACCAGAAACTCCAGCCGTTAATAAAAATACAGCAGCATATTTTAACCAGTTTTTATTATTTCTTCGTTCAGGAGTAATAGCAATTGGTGCAATTTCTTCTATTGCTTCAACCTGTTCTTTATAAATTTCACGAAGTGTTTCTCTTTGAACAGAAGGAGAAATGTAATTGCTTAATCCGAATGATTCTTTCAAATAATTGATTTGTTCAGCTGGAACGAAAACAATATTTTTTTCAGAATTTAAACGAAAACCACCAATGTTTTTGATAGAAAATTGTCCAATTTCTTGAATTTTTTCTTTCCAAATTGTCACTTCATTTTGAATGATAGTGATAGCAACTTCGTATGATATTTTTTCTGCTTGCGCCAAATGGTTAGCAAGTAATCCGTCGTTATTTTTGATATAAGGATTGAATGAAATCAATTTTGATGGAGGAAAAAACGAATTCGTGTTTTCGTCTATTCGTGCCGAATGGTTTTCGGTCAAAAAAGCACCAAAACCCGGAACGGTAACGCATTGATAACGGTAAAGTAATTGTGAAATATATTGTTCAATCTTCATGTCAACAAATTTAGATAAACAATGCTTTTAGCAAAAAAATATTCACAAAATTTATTAACAATCGCAATAAAAAATTGTATAAATTGAGCCACAAATAATTACGATGGTTTTAGAAGATTTACATTATGTTTTGGCGCTACAAAAAGTAGAAGGTGTTGGCGATATTGTTGCTAAAAAACTCATTAATCATTGTGGTTCTGCCAAAGAAGTGTTTGATGCAAAGTCGTCTCATCTTAAAACAATTGATGGTATTGGTGATTTTTTGATTAAAAATCTTAGAGATTCAACTGTTCTCAAAAGAGCGGAAAATGAAGTTGAATTTATCCAAAACGAAAAGATTGATTTTCTTTATTATCAAGACAACAATTATCCGGATAGATTAAAACACTGTATCGACGGACCAATTATATTATTTGCATCAGGCAATTTGGATTTTCAAAATCGCAGGATGATTAGCATTGTTGGTACTAGACAAATCACTTCGTATGGAACAGAATTTTGCAAAAAACTAATCGAAGATTTAGCCGTTTTTAATCCAATAATCGTTAGTGGATTTGCCTATGGTGTTGATATTGTTGCACACCAAGCCGCAATGGAAAACAACCTTCAAACGGTTGGTGTTTTGGCACACGGATTGAATCAAATTTATCCCAAAACACATAAAAAGTATGTTGCCAAAATGGAACAAAACGGTGGTTTCTTAACCGAGTTTTGGAGTAATTCTAATCCAGATAAAGAGAATTTTGTCCGTCGGAATAGAATTGTAGCTGGAATGAGTGAAGCCACTATTGTAATTGAAAGTGCCGAAAAAGGCGGTTCATTAATTACGGCTAATTTGGCAAATGATTATAATCGTGATGTTTTTGCTGTTCCAGGCAGAATATCCGATAAATTTAGTCAAGGTTGTAATGATTTGATAAAAACCCAACGCGCTAATCTATTGACTTCGGCAGCAGATTTGGTTTATATTTTGAATTGGGAATTGGAACAAGCATCAACTTCAAGTAATGGTAAAACAATTCAAAAACAACTTTTTGTTTCATTAGATAACGATGAACAAAAAATTTATGATTATCTCCAAAAAAACGGAAAGCAACTACTTGATGTAATTGCTATCGATTGTGAATTTCCAATATTTAGAATTTCCTCTATTCTTTTGAATATGGAATTAAAAGGTGTGATTAGACCTTTGCCAGGAAAATTATTTGAAGCTATTTAGA